>JAJRRI010000070.1 GCA_024279685.1 Verrucomicrobiota bacterium
GATGAAAAATCTTTCTTCATCCGACAAATGGGCGTAGCTTTTCATCGTGTAGTTCCTTTGGTTTGGTGGACTTTATTCGGAAAATAGATTTATCCTAATTCCCGACCATTGGAATTGCACTTACAACTTGAATTCACGCGGTCATAGAAGCGAGTGGGAATCTTAAGACCGATTAGAGCCGAGCCGATCGGCCGCATCAATGCGCGCGGCGCGCAAGCGTATGCACGTACTTGGTAGAGCTAGAACTACGTAATCCAACGCCGCATCAATGCGCGCGGCGCGCAAGCGTATGCTGAACGTATCCGCTCCAAAATAAACCAAACCCGACCCGTCCAGATTTCAATCTGGAAATTGGTTTGAAACCCATGCGGAGAATAGGTATTCTGGCCGTGCTTCTCGAAATTATGCCGGTTGAACGGCTTCGGAGGCACTAACACACTGACCGCAAGGAGAAATGCCGTATGAAAAATATTCCCATTGATACTGTCCGTAACTTCGCTTTGATGGGCCACACGGGAAGCGGAAAAACTTCACTGGTTGATAGCATCCTATTTAAGCTAGGCCAGGTGGATCGGATGGGATCGCCGGAAAACGGCACCAGTGTGGCGGATTGGACCGATGAGGAAAAAGCGCACAAGGTCTCTATTTGGGCCAAGCCTTTCGATGGGGTCTACACCGCCGCCAGCGGCAAGGTTCGTCGCCTCGTGATGCTTGACACCCCCGGCTTTGCCGACTTTATCGGCCAGATGGTCGCCGCCGCAGAGATCACCGATGCGGGCCTGATCACCATCGATGCCTCTTCCGGCATTCAAGTCGGTACCCAACGCGCATGGAACGCCTGCGAAAAACGTGACCTACCGCGCGGCATCGCCATCACCTGCCTCGACAAAGACGATACCGATTTTGATGATATCCTGTTGGAAATTAAGGAGCGCTGGGGTGAAGCTCGGTGCATCCCGATGGTACTTCCCACCGCCGATGGAAAGGCGATCGATATCCTCAACTGCCCTTCAGATCAGGTTCCGGAGGAGCTAAAGGCGCGCGTGAAGGGAATTAAAGATCACCTGATTGAGCTGGCGGCTGAAACGGATGATTCGTTGATGGAAAAGTATTTTGAAGGCGAAGAACTAACCGCCGACGAATTTTCTGAAGGCTTGCGCAAGTCGGTTCACGACGCCCACCTGATTCCGATTTTCGCCACTTCCGTGAAAGCTGATATGGGCGTGAAAGAAACCATGGACTCGATCAGCCGCCTGTTCCCCTCGCCGCACGACTATCCCGTCCGTTGCTCGGAAGGCAACGAAATATCCGCCGAGGAAGATCAGCCATTTTCGGGTCAGGTTTGGCGGTGTTTCAACGATGCCTTTATCGGAAAACTGACCTTTGTACGCATCTACAGCGGCGTGCTCAAACCCGGCATGGAGATCTATAATCCGACTAAAAATCAGAAGGAAAAGATCAGCACAATCCTCTATGTGGACGGTAAAAAAACCACCGAGGCGGCTGAAGCCAAGGCCGGCGATATTGTGGCACTGACCAAGCTCAAGCATACTTACCTCAACGACTCACTCTGTGCGCCTGGATCAACGATCCAGTTCGAACCCATCGTCTTCCCCTCCCCCGTTGCGGCTTATGCGGTCGAGCCGAAGGATAAAGCCGATGCCGACAAGATCGGTATGGCCTTGCACCGTGTAACGGAAGAAGACCCCTCCACTCGATTCGACCATAACACCGAAACGCACGAACTGGTTCTCTGGGGCATGGGTGATCTGCATCTCGACGTCACCCTTGAACATATCAAGAACCGGAGTCATGTTCAAATGACTCACCACACCCCAAAGGTCTCCTATCGCGAAACCATCAAGAGTAGTGGCCAGGGCCATTACAAGCACAAGAAGCAGTCTGGCGGTCGTGGCCAATACGGCGAATGCTACATCCGCATCTGCCCAAAAACTCCAGCCGAGGAGAATTGGTTTCTGAACAAAATCGTCGGCGGCGCAATCCCCGGCGGGTTCATCACCGCGTGTGAAAAAGGCTTTGTTGAAGGTCTTGGCAAGGGCCCGTTAGTCGGGGCGGAGGTGATCAACGTGCAGGTCGAGCTCTACGACGGCTCATACCACGACGTCGACTCCTCTGAAATCGCCTTCAAGATTGCCAGCTCACGTGCACTGCACATCGCCATTGAGCAATCTAATCCCGTATTGCTTGAGCCGATCATGACTCTAAAAGTGATGGTGCCCGATCAATTCATGGGCGACATCAGCGGACTACTCAACACCAAGCGCGGCCGTATTCTCGGGATGGAACCGGAGGATGGATTGCAGGCAATCACGGCCGACGTACCGCAGTCGGAAACCTTTAAGTTTTGCTCCGAACTCCGCTCGCTCACCAGCGGCCAAGGTTCCTTCGAAATGGAATTCAGCCGCTACGAACAGGTACCCGCGCATCTCGCCTCGAAAATTACTGCGGCCGCTAAGAAAGACTAATCTTTATTCCATTTGACATCGAATGACCGCTACACTAGGTTCCCGCCTCTTAAACGAACCCCAAACTGATCGGGGGAGGTGAATTTAGATATGGCACAGGAAACATGTGAAGTGAAAGTACGCCGCGGCGAAAGCGTCGACCGGGCACTACGTCGCCTTAAAAAGCATTGGATAAAGAGGGCATCCTCAAAACCATGCGCTCAAAGCGTTGCTACGAAAAGCCAAGCGAAAAGAAAAAGCGCTTGAAAAACGCCCGCCCGAGTACCCGCTCGAGCTAAAAAATTAAGCTCGATCAAAAAAAGCTCCCTCAACCGGGGAGCTTTTTTTATGCCCTTTTGGATTACGATGCGGGAGCGCATCGGTCTCTCCCCAGCAGTGCTTCGTCAACTTTGATCGCTAGAAGTTGCTAGAAAGGCGTAGTTTGGGAAAGGCAGAGAGGCCGATGGAGAACATGACACGTTGCTCGCCATCGTCGTAGGCTTGATAGCCGAGGCCATAGCGCATGCATCCAAAGTTCTTATAGGCAATGACCGCAATTTCTTCCAGATCGTTATCATTATCGTCGTAGCGGCCATAGATTTCGACCGAGGCATCGCCTTCAGGGAAGAAGTTAATGCGTGGGGTCCAGAGCGAACGAACCTGCGCTTCGTAATAATGTTCGATCGAAAAAACAATGTCGTTACGGTCGTGAGAGATGCGAGTGATGAATTCGGGAACCTTGCCGGCATACCAATCGTACGCTCCATCGAGATCGATCATCGTTCGTTCGGTTAGCGGCATGCGTGCGTCGATGTGCGAAAATTCAAAATCCTCGGCCGCCCCCTTCTTTTCGACCAGATAGTAGGTGTATAGGTCGAGATCGATGAAGCGAGCGGTTCGGCCGTTGCGCCGAGTTTGCAAAATATTACGCAGGCCAATCTGTACCTTATTTTGATCCCTGAGTTCGTCGATGTCATCGAACTGAAGCAATTGGTTGGTGGTGGTTGAGGCATTTTCATAGACGTAGTCGGCGTAGGGTTCAATCTTGTGGCGTAAGCCTTTGCCGTACCAACGCTCGCGCTCGGAAAGAATCTTGGTGGCCTGGAAGGAGGCTTCGATGCCCGCACCGGGAATCTGGCGGAGATCTTCTCCACCGCCATTCGCGGTGGTAGTTTCTGAATAGTAGGTGGCGCGATAGCTCGCCCGCGGAACGAGGCTAAGAAATCCATACCGTTGCGGCAGATAGAGCGTATTGGCCGTATCGAGCCGCGCGGAATTATACGCCGTGTTGAGGAGGGTGTTGGTGCTGGAGTAGACCCGCTCAAGATGCGCGACGGTATTTTCACTCTGCAGATAGAAGGGGGAGTTGCCAAGGCGGGTACGGTAGAGGTCGGCGGAATATTCAACGCGGTCAACGTTGTCGTAAAAGTCATTTAGGCGAGTGGAGACAAAGGCTTCCGTTCCCCCGAAACTATTCCCGTATACCCACGAAGCATAGTTCTCAGGTTGGGGGTTGCCGCGGTACTCCTTCTTGAAAAATTCTTCGAGTACAGCGGGGTCGCTGAGATAATTCCACTTGGTGTTCACATAGTGGGTATCGGTAAAATTCTGGAGGTGCTCCACTTTAAAGCGATAGCGGTCGTCGCCAATCTGATCGCGGGCAGCAGGGGAGTCGAACCTTCGGTATGGATCTTGATCCTTCAGATAAAAGGCGGAGAATTCGCCGACCGCATGGGGAAGGTCCCACGCGAAGCCTTGGCCAAGGCCAACGCCGCGTTTGTTGTAGAAGTTGACATCGGTGATGTAGTCCACATTTTCAGTGATCGGCAACGTGGTTTTAGTCAGGGCATAGGCTCCCCATTCGCTCCCCATACCCAGTTCGAAGGTAAAAATCGAGGCGCTAAGTTTATGACTCCAATAGGGAAGATACAGCACCGGAACCTTTCCAATATAGAATGTTACCCATTTGGCCTTGATATATTTCTCATCGACCAACCGCGCCTCTTTCGCCCGGATGTGAATGTGCGGTGAGTCTTTCGGGCACGTGGTGAAGGTGGCGCCGCGCAGCCTATATTCATTCGTGGAAACGCGCTCTACGTGGTCGACACTCAGGAATGTCGGTTCGAAATAGAGCGATGACGGGCCGAATAATCCCGCCTGCGTGAGGAAATTATAGTCCAGCTCACTTCCTTCCCAGAGCACATCCCCGCGTTCGAAGAGGATATTACCCTCGACGCGCAAGTCGCCGGTATCGGGGTTGCCTGAAATTTGATCCGCCACGATGGTTACGTTCTCGAAACGACCCGTCACCCCGCCGCTGGCCACGAGCATTCCGTTGGTATACTCCAGCCGCGCCGCCTGAATATCAAATGGCTCGTCGGGGATCTCCTTCGGGATATCAGCCTCAACGACGGATGCCCCTAAAAGAAATGTGCCCCACAGCAGGAGCTTGGGAAGAAAATTATTCTTTGGCATCTTGAGGCCCTTTCGGCGGCGAGGCGACGGGGGCCATCAACGCCTTAATTTCGGCAATGCGCACGTGTGCCTCGGGCACCAATTTACTTTTGGGATACTCCTCGATCATCTGCTCGAAATAAATAATGGCCGATTTGGGCTTTTTCGGTACTTTGGCGTAGAACGCTGCTTCGTCGAATACCTTTTGGGCCTTCACTTCGTAGAGTCGATTACGCAGTTGAACAATCGTTCCCTTATGTTTCGAGTTTGGATAGGTGGTTAGGAAAACCGTAGTAGCCGTCAGCGTCCGGTTCAGAATCTCGAGGCTATTGGGATAGTCCTCACGGAGCTGGTCGAGAGAAACAATGCGTTGCCAAGCGCTCCCCTCAGCAAACGAGCTGTCGGGATAGCGGTAGCCCAGCACCCCATACGCCGAAATCGCCAGCTCCAATTCCTTCGAGTACTGGTAGGCCTGGCCGATCAGGTATTGGGCTTCCGGCGCACGTGCGCTCTGCGGCCCGTTGCGGATTACATCTTCAAAATAATTCACCGAATATTCCGGCGCACGATAGCCGCCAAAGAACCAGCGCATTCGCTTGTGATTCATGACATCGACCGCAACTTCGAACTGGCTTTCAAGCACCGAATCGTAGTCGTGCATCCGGCTGGAGTAGTTGTCGATCAGGTATTGGTATTCCTTGAACGCCTCCTTTAGTTTACCTCGCGAAAAGAACATATCCGCCCGCGCCCGTTGCGCCCAAGGCGCCTCCTGACTGTTTGGCCAGCGGCGCACCAAATAGAGCATTCGCCGGTCGGCCTTCTTCAGCCAGCCACGGTTCTGCGTTTCGCGGGCATATTTCCACTGCTCAGCAGAGGTCAATTGCCTTTTTTCGAACCACACCCGCCACGTGCCGCGACCGCGTTCCTCAACCACATAGGCCGTTTCGTCGTCAGCATAGCAAGCCACGCTGCCAAAACAGAAAAAGGCCGCCATCAAAAACAGGAAATAGTGAGTCATTCGCATAATCGAAACAATCTAGGAAATCAACGCTTTGTAGGCAATACGCAATACACCGTAGTTTAATAACTTTTCGCAAAAACCACTCGGCCACGACTGGGCTTACCACAGCAAATACACTCCCCTGCTCCGCTCTCGGCGCGGTCGAAGGGTACAGTACGGATGGTTACCGACAGCTCGTCGTTAATCTTATTTTCGCACCGTTCATCATCACACCAATGGCTTAGCGCAAACCCGCCGTGTGCTTCTGGGTGGTCTTTGCTTTCCGGCGTGAAAAATTGGGTGAACGCATCGTAAGAATCGATCTCTTTCGTATGCGCTGCCCGATGGTCGAGCGCACGTTGAAGCATGCCTTGCTGGATGTCCTCTAGAGTCTGGACCAGATTCGCGACAAACTCATCTTTATCGACGCCCTGCTTTTGCCCGGTGTCGCGGCGAGCCATGAAGACGGAGTTGTTCGCCATGTCGCGGGGGCCAACCTCAGCGCGGATCGGAATTCCTTTCTTGACCCAGCCCCAGCCCTTTTCGCCGGCATTGATATCGCGATCATCCACCACCACTTCAATATCGCGGTCATGGAACCGCTGGCTCCGCAGTTTGGCGGCCAGTTCATTGCAATAGTCCAGAATCGAAGCGCGGTCTGCTTCGTTGCGGATGATCGGCAGGATGACCACGTGGCTTGGCGCGAGGCGCGGGGGCATCACCATTCCATCATCGTCGGCGTGTGTCATAATCATTCCACCAATCAGACGGGTCGATACGCCCCATGAGGTGGTCCAAGCAAACTCTTTTCCGCCCTCGCGGGTGCTGTATTGAATCCCCGAAGCCTTGGCAAAGTTCTGGCCCAAGAAGTGACTGGTTCCGGCTTGTAGCGCCTTGCGATCCTGCATCATCGCCTCGATGCACAGCGTGCTAACCGCGCCGGGGAAACGTTCGCCCGGTGTCTTTTCCCCCGTGAGGACCGGCATGGCCATGTATTCCTCGGCGAAGGTTTTGTAGACTTCGAGCATCTTACGGGTTTCCTCCCACGCTTCTGCTTCGGTCTCGTGAGCGGTATGCCCTTCCTGCCACAAAAATTCGGCCGTGCGGAGGAATAGGCGCGTGCGCATTTCCCAACGGACCACGTTGGCCCACTGGTTGATCAAAATGGGTAGATCACGATAGCTCTGCACCCATTTAGCATAGGTTGCGCCGATGATGGTTTCAGAGGTTGGCCGCACGATCAGCGGTTCCTCCAGCTTGCCGGCGGGAATAAGCTTTCCATCCGGCCCCTGCTCCAAACGGTGATGCGTCACGACCGCACACTCTTTGGCGAACCCATCCACATGCTCGGCCTCTTTTTCCAAATAGCTAAGCGGAATGAAAAGTGGGAAATAAGCATTTACGTGCCCAGTTTCCTTAAACATTTTATCGAGTCCGCGCTGGATATTTTCCCACAAGGCATAGCCCCAAGGCTTAATTACCATGCAACCGCGCACCTCGCTGTTTTCTGCCAGCTCCGCCGCCCGCACCACCTGTTGGTACCACTCCGGATAATTTTCGTTACGCGTTGGCGTGATTGCCGTCTTCTTCTGCTTGGCCATAGATTGCTCTCCTAAAAATGAAGCGCGCAATCTACAGGGTCGGAGCGAGGAATACACGCAAAAAAAAATAGTCGGCATTCAACATCTCCAACCACATTCAGGCTTGAAACACCTCGCCTGCTTGCGTATGTATATCGCTCTATTTTAGATAAAAACTGACCTCTATTAAGAAAAACAGGAGAAGTACAATGGCCGAAAAAACGATGGAATTTAAAACAGAACTCACGCAACTACTGCACCTTATCACCCACTCGCTTTATTCCCACCGCGAGGTTTTCTTGCGCGAGCTGATCTCAAACGCCTGCGATGCCATCGATAAGGTGCGCTTTGAAGGGCTCAACCACCCGGAATTACTCGAAGGCGAATCCGATTGGAAAATCTCCATTCGTGCCGACCAAGAAGCCAAAACCTTAACGATCTCCGACAACGGAATCGGTATGTCGAAAGATCAAGTCATCGAAAACCTCGGAACCATCGCCCACTCAGGCACCAAGGCCTTCCTCGCGAAAGCCAAGGAGATGGGCGAACAAGACAACCCGGAACTCATCGGCCAATTCGGGGGCGGGTTCTACGCCTCATTCATGGTCGCCGACGAAGTGACCGTTGAAACTAAAACACACGGCGAAGACGCGGTAAAGTGGTCCTCTACCGGAACCGGCTCCTTCACCCTGTCGGATTCCAGCAAAGCGCATCGCGGCACCGA
>JAJRRI010000071.1 GCA_024279685.1 Verrucomicrobiota bacterium
CTCTCCAAACCATCGATCCATCACGGTGTTCAGCATGATATTCGCCAATAGCGGCGATATAACCGATCCTTGTGGGGTTCCTTCGGTTCGAGTATGACGGACTCCGTCCTCCTCCCATCCTAGCCGCACCCATTTGCGCAGCAGGCGTAGCAGCCTTTTATCCCCGATCCGTTTCTCTACCAACCCCATCAGGAGTTCGTGGTCGATGTGGTCGAAAAATCCCGCGATGTCGCAGTCGATAACCCAGTTTATTTTCCGGCGGCATATTCCTTCATGCAACGCATCGAGTGCATCGTGCGGACTCCGCTCTGGGCGAAACCCATAGCTGAAGCCGCAAAATTCCGGCTCGAATACCTCGTTGAGAATCGCAACACATGCTTTCTGAACCACCTTATCTTCAACCGATTGTATGCCGATCGGGCGTTGCTGTCCGTCTTCCTTGGTGATGTAGACGCGCTTATCGGGTGTGGCACGGTAGCCACCCGTATGAAGCTCGCGCTCCAATTCAGGCAACCGCCTCTCCAGCCCGCGCTCATACGCCCACCAATCCATCCCATCGAGTCCCGGTGCGGATGCCCGCTTAAGCCGATAAAAGCTCCAGCGCAGCAGATCCACCTTCAGGAACTGAAACAGGTTATTGAATACGCACAGCCGATCCGTCTCGGCTCTATAACGCACCTTGTCCAGACCCTGTGACGCAACCCCCCGGCTCAGCGTCCGGCTTGCGATGGTCTTTTCAAGATTCCTCTTGGTTGGCTCCCTTCCCTCCACCTGCTCCGCCGAGGTCGAAACCCCTTTGTTCGCAAGGTTGCCATTTCCTGCGGTCATTGCTTTCGTTCCTCAAGCCTCGCTTCGCGTCCCGGGTACTATGTCGCCATCCGACTTCTCGGGGGAATCCATCGCAGGCATTCGGCGATTGACCTTTCCTGCGATGTCTTGATTCAACGGTTCATTCATTGATCAAGCCTCCTTCCCGAGATATCCCGATTCCCGCGCAAAGAGTGTCCACACATGCTAGGTTCCCAGACTCCACCAGAGCGGCAGGATGCTCGCATTCTACGCGCCCTACCGTGTTGCATTCCCGTACAGCCCACGAGGTCTGCCTCTGGAAACAGGTGATTTCGGAGCTCAATAGCCCGCCTGTGCTTTCCCCTGTCAACGCTTTCCCACGCCCTCGCGGAACGTCGAGACATGACTCGGGGCCAATGTAGTTCGCTAGACTTTCACTGTAAGACGCTGCAATTCTCTACTCTCTGCCGGTTTTAATCGGCGCTTTCAGACTGATCCCTATTTTTCTAACCCCCTATTTTGGCTTAATCCAATTCGTTTATTTTAAATATGGTATACTACCTGCTTTAATCCCCTTACTGCTATGAAAGGTTGGCTTTAGTGAGCTATGTACCGACTCGGCGGATAAAAACAGTAAGAGACGAAGGGGTTAGCCCAATAAGAAATATACAGTATGCGTACGAAAGGAAATTTGAAAACTAGGAATGAAGATAAAGGATTCGGTTTTATACAACCGAATCTAGGTGGTAAGCAGGTTTTCATTCAGGAAAAGGTGTCAGAAAACGTTCGCGGCAGGTTGTGGGGGCTTGTTTATTCATAGGTCGATGATTATCGCATACCGGAGCAAGCGATTCAACCCACTTTTACTGCATCAAGCTCAATCTCGAACAGCAGGTCGCGCCGACAGACATCGGCGTGTGAGAGGGCGACGGGTAGTTCGGGAAGATGATGTTCCTGGCAATACTCTTCGAGCAGAGGGGCATCGTTGATGTCCTTGAAGTAGGCGATGGCACGAGAGGTATCGCACCAGTCCATATCGCGCGATACAAGAATTTCGTGCACGACGGCCATCGTCAATTCAATCTGCTTCTTGCAATCGTCCACATAGACCGTCTTACCGCCGGGCTCGATGCTAGCGGTACCGGAAATCATCAGCAGGCGCGAACCGGGCTGATCCATTTCTACCGCCCGGGCGAATGAACTTTTATAGTCCAGCGCGGGGCATTGGAGCGGTGAGGGCACCGCGAAAACCTGGACGGCATTCTGCTTCGGCTTGACCGCAAGTAATGCACAAACGATCTCTTCGCCGGCCGCCGTTCCGGCTCCGATGCCGGTGCTGGCGGGAACCATTTTTTTAAATATGCCCCGCTCTTTGAAAAATTGGGAGCGAACCTCATTAAACTCATCGTACCATTCAAGCAGGTGGTTGAGATAAAGCCAGGTACGGGCGATATCGGTGAAGTCTAGCTCAGCTTGTTGGAGCAAGAGTTCCGTTTTTTCAAAGACGGCACGCGCCTGATCTTCACGGGAGAGTGAAAGGTCATCGGCGCGAATATCGCCGAGCAAGCAATAGCGGGCACTGTCGGTCTCGTACCAGCTTCCAACGCACCGATCGCCATCCATCACCGGATTGAGTTTAACGCCGGAGAGCGCGATAAATTGGGCGCCCGTGATGGTGCCCCCAGCACACGCGTCGCCATGCAATAGAGTCAGTGGCCAATCGAGTTTCTTGATGGCCGACACCGCTTGGGGATAAAATTTACGCCCCCCAAAAAGATATTGGAAGGCGATGGTGGCGTCGCGTTCTTTCATGGCGATTTCCACACGCTCAAAAACCTCAGACAGAGTTGAATCGGTGGCCTGCGCAGTCACAAAGTAGGCCGTCGCATCACCGTGCGGAAAGGGTATGATGTGGAGGGTATCGGACGGTTGGGATGGTCTCTCTGACATAGTTTTTACTCGTATTAAAGGCTTCCAGAAAATGCCCTATCAAAAGACGGATGACACCGTACCTTTATTTCATCTTTTATCCAGTGATTTCCCCAGCGAGCCTACAAAAAAAGGTGCCAGTCTGAACTAACCCCAGTTTAATGGACACCCGTCCGAGGGTTAACTTGCGTTTAGTTCATAGGCGAAAGGCGCTTGATAGTTCAAGCTCGAATGCCTTCTTCTTCGATTATAAAACCGCTCGATGTAATCGAAGATACTCGTTCTGGCTTGGTTCTGGTTCAGGTATTTCTCATCGGCGGTCCTTTCTGTTTTCAGGGTATGAAAAAAGCTTTCAGCAACCGCGTTATCCCAGCAGTTTCCTTTGCGGCTCATGCTTTGGATCATTCCATTCCTATCCGTTTGACACAGGTTGGTGTTTTTGGCACAACTTAACGCATGTCGAATTACCCTCGAACCCTGCTGGAGTTTCAACATCTCTTTCCTGATGAGTTATCTTGCTCGCACCACTTGGAGCGTATCAGATGGCCGGAGGGCTTCGAATGCCCATCCTGTGGAAAAGTCGCCGACCCGTGGCGGCTTCGGACCAGACCTCGCGTGTTGGAATGTAGGCAATGCGGGCATCAGGCTAGCCTCACGGCGGGTACGATTATGCACCGAACACGACAACCCCTGACGATTTGGTTTTGGGCTGCATACTTGGTGACGACGCAGACCCCGGGCATGAGTGCCTTGCAGTTCCAGCGGCAACTCGGCATTAAACGCTACGAAACAGCGTTTCTGATCCTGCACAAGTTGCGCGTTGCCATGATCGGGCCCGAGCGAGACCCAATCGGTCGCGAGTGGCCGGTGGAAGTGGATGAGACGTATGTCGGCGGCGCAACACAGGGCGAGGGTCGTGGGCGACACCATAAAACGCTTGTTGTTGGCATAGTAGAGGTTATGCCTCGAAAGAAAGCGCTTGGACCGGATCCAAACCTGCCTTCGGGGCAACGCTCTCAGCATCAGGGAGGGCATGGCCGAAGTTTTATCGCGGGAAGATTACGCCTTCAGGTTGTTCCCAATCGGCGACAGGAAACGCTGGAGCCACTCGTTCTGAGCCATGTCCACAAGAACGCTGGAATACGAACCGACGGATGGACGGGCTATGACAACTTGCATGGGCTGGGATACAAGCATGTCGCCGTACCCATCAGAGGGGATCAGGCAAAAACGGATAAGCATCTTCCAATGATTCACATTGTATTTGGCAATCTTGATGCCTGGATTCTGGGGACGCACCACGGCGTGAGTTCGGTTCACTTGCAGGGCTATCTCAACGAATTCGTGTTCCGGTTCAACCGCCGATTCTGGCCCATGGTGGGATTCGAAAGCGTATTGAAAATTGCTGTCCAAGTGGTATCTCCGACGGATCGAAACTTTTATGAAAACGCACGAACACAGACGGACATGATCAAACCTGTGCTAAACGGATAGACATGGATCATTCCATGTTTATTTAAGACTTTCCGGTCGTGCTCCGAAGTGTATTGCACGCCCTGATCGGAGTGAACCAATACCGGCCGGTTGGGCTTCCTGTGAAGGATGGCCATGTGCAGGGCATCAACCACGAGAGCACTCTTTTGGCGGGAAGACATCGACCATCCAACAACGGCTCTGGAGTATAGATCAATAATC
>JAJRRI010000072.1 GCA_024279685.1 Verrucomicrobiota bacterium
TGATCTACGGGTAAAAAAAATAGCCCTTCAATTACAATCCTGACTCTAGAGTATTTGGGTAGAATAGATGAGAGGGCAAATTGAGAAATGAGGAGCCTTCCTATACAAGAACGAAATCTACCGTAATGTCAATTTGCGTGGCTCAGAACGCTCTCCTCTAATGACACGTCTCGTTCGAGCAGATGACCTCTCCTCTCGATTCCGTTTATTGACCTGACCTCTGCAAAATTCTCTTGCGCTAGACCCATAACGCACTGTTTTCGCAAAGCGTTTACCAGATAATACGCAAGATAACATGCTAATGTTTACAGGCAAGTAATTTATTGTACAAATGGGTAAATCGGATGAGAAATCCGTTGAGGGATTGAGGGGTCCGGCCTCCATCACGAGCTGTGATAAAATCACGCTCAAGAAGCAACAGCATGGAGTAGAAAAAGATAGCACCCCAGACGCATTTGAATTGAACCGTGGAGATCGGCAACACGGTATAAAAATCCATGGAGGCCGTATCCCCTAGTGCGGTACAGATTTATTCGTGCGTGCGGTATAGGCGTCGCATGAAAATTCACTGAAATTTAATTAGATCAGTGGTGCCGGAGGAGGGACTCGAACCCACAAGGATTTCTCCGCGGGATTTTGAATCCCGTGCGTCTACCAATTTCGCCACTCCGGCAATGGGTGGAAAAGAAGGGGGAAGATAGCAAACCTCGGCGCATTGGCAACTGCATTCACGTGGGAAAGATATCAAGGAGTTCGTGGGGTTGATCGACGAGGCGGTCGGGGTTCGCGCGAGCGAGGACTTCTGCCGTATTGAGCCCCCAGCTGACGGCTACAGATTGGGCGCCGGCTAGGCGTGCGCTTTCTACATCCACCGTGGTGTCACCAATATAATAGAGACTTTTCGGATCAATCCCTTTTTCACGGATATATTTTTTTACCCGCTGCTTTTTACTGAGAATGCGGCGAGTTGAATGGACTTCATCGAACCAGTCCATACGGTGTTGACCCAAAAATTTGTGAACGTTCTTGCTGCGGTTGGAGGTAAGAATATCCATATGGTAATCGCCGCTGTTATGGATTCGGGTCAGCACGTCTACCAACCCGGCAGGCGGGTGAATTTCGTGCATGTCGCGATGCATCGACCGCCGGGCATGAATGGCAATGACTGGCATCTTCCAGAGTGCCATGCCGACGTGTTCAACGAATTCATGGATGGTTAGATGCCGAACCATTTCAATCTCTTCTTCGGGCAAGTGACGGTAGCCATAGACGAAAGAAAGTTGATTGAAGACCCGGTGGATCAGCATCATGGTTTCGGCCAGCGTGCCGTCAAAATCAAATAGAATGGTGGTGGATTTATCGTTCATTAAGGGTGTAATTGTACGGCCTGATGGGTAGGCAAACCAGCAGAAACAGGCCAGATTTTATTCGCATCCAATACGCGATCCAGTCTAGCCTTCTGTTTATGAAAAAAATTATCTTCGCCGCCTTCGTATTTTTGCTCCTACTCAGTGGGTTGCCCTGCCACGCCATCGACTTCACCGACCAAGGTGAATACGTGGGTTCCTCCAACTGCCTTGCCTGCCACGAAAAATTCTACGAGCTCTGGAGTACCTCCCATCATGGCAAAGCAATGCAGGCCTTCAGCGGGGCGTTCGCCCGAACGCTTGTTCCCATGGAGGCGGCGATTGAAGTGGGCGAAGTGGAATTCATCATTGAACTCAATGCGAGCGGCGGAGTGATGCGTGAGACCCAGCCCGATGGAACAAAAAAAACCTACCCCATTCTCCATGCGCTAGGGGGTAAGAACGTCTACTTCTTCCTCGTTCCTCTTGAAAAGGGAAAGCTGCAAGTAGCTCCGATCGCGTACAACGTGCATACGAAAATTTGGTACGACTCCACGGGGAGTATGGTACGCCATTTTAACAGTAACCTGGTTGACGAAGCGCTTGAATGGACTGATCGTCAATTGACCTTTAACGCCGCCTGCCACGATTGCCATGTCAGTCAGCTACGCAAAAACTATAACCCCGAAACCGATAGTTACACCACCACCTGGGCTGAACCGGGCATTAACTGTGAGGTCTGCCACGGCCCAGCCGAAGCCCATATTAAGGCCGCCGAGGAAGCGCTCGCTCAGGGCAAGAAATTGACCGACCTCAAGCTCCTTAGTTTTCGCGGCGACCTCCACGCCCTCCAGCGCGATTCCACCTGCGCCCCCTGCCATGCCAAGATGAGCCCACTCTCGCGCGATTTCACGCCCGGCGAACTCTTTTTTGACCACTACGATCTAACCTCCTACGAAAATCCCGATTTTTACCCCGACGGGCGCGACCTTGGAGAGAATTATACACAAACCGCTTGGATGGCGAACCCTTGTGTCAAAACCGGACAGCTCGAATGCATCCACTGCCATACCTCGAGCGGACGCTTTCGCTTTGTCGACGAACCGAATAAATCCTGCCTACCCTGTCACGACACCCGCGTGGATAATATTTTGGCTCACTCGCACCATGCGCCCGACGCCAACGTCTCCTGCGTCGACTGTCACATGCCTAAAACCGCACAGGCGCATATGCATCGCTCCGATCACACCTTCCGCCCGCCCTCTCCAGCGGCCTCTTTGGCATTTGGCTCACCCAATGCCTGCAACCTCTGCCACAACAACCCCGAAGCCATCACAGGCGATTTCTATGGCCACAAAAACGAGGATATGGAATGGGCCAGCAAACAAGTCGCTACGTGGTATGGTGAAGATTCCGGAGCCGAATTGCTTGAACTCGGGCGCATCGTATTGGCCTGCCGCAACGGCGAATGGGAAAAACTCCCTGAAATCATAGCTTACCTCGACACCCCCGCCTGCGACCAAGCCGCCAAAGTAGCTATACTGCGCCTACTCATCAACTGCCCCCACCCTGAAAAATGGTCGGCCATCCGCAAACAGCTCGGCTCCGAATCTGAATGGGTACGTTCCGCTGCCGCCGCTTCACTACAATACGACACTTCGCCCAAGACAACCCAACTGCTGCTCAACGCCGCCGCGGATAAGTTCCGTACGGTACGCATCCGGGCGGCTTCGGCGTTACTCATGCGCAACCTCTCCGACTACACCGAGGCAGAACGTCAAGCCTATGAGACCGCCCATGCCGAATACTGGGAATCGCTCATCATCTGGCCTGACCGCTGGTCAACCCACTACAACCAAGGCCTCTACCACGACCGCAAGGGCGAGGTCGCCCTATCGCTTGCGGCATACCACAAAGCGATGGAGCTACGCGACGATGTGACCCAGCCGATGATCAATGCGTCGATGGTGTATGCCCGCTCCGGAAACAACACCAACGCCTACGAACTGCTTCAAAAAGCGCTCAAGGTCGAACCTGAAAGTTCGATCGTCCACTTTAACCTCGCACTGCTCGAAGCCGAACTCGGACAAATAGAAACGTGCGAAATGCACCTACGCGCCGCCCTCAAGTCCGACCCACAGATGGCACAAGCCGCCTACAACCTCGGCGTATTGCTCTGCCAGAAAAAAGACCCCGAAGGCTTTCAGTGGCTCGAAATCGCGGCGAAGTTGGTTCCCGAAAACTGGAACAACCTATCCTCCTATCTCTTCTTCCTGTCTCAAGCCCAGCGCTCCGACGAGATTGAGTCCGCACTCAAGGCCGCCGTCGCCAGCGGCCGCGCCGCACCCGAAACCTACTTCACTCTCGCTGGGAACTACCAGCGCGAAGGCCGCCTTGCGGAAGCCATTGAGATCTACAAGAAAGCCAAGCTCGCTAAACACCTTCCAATGGCAGCCAAACGCTATGCCGCCCAGATGCAAAAACAACTGCTCCAGTAACCATCACTTCATTCAGGCCGCAGACACAGACGCGAAACGAAAATACCGAATCTCTGGAAACAGAGGTGCGGATGCACACTACTCCATCAACCCTTCTGCGGCGTGAATAAAAAAAAACCTCTAACTCATTATGAATTAGAGGTTTAAGATGGTGGCGACTCCCAGAATTGAACTGGGGACACGCGGATTTTCAATCCGCTGCTCTACCAACTGAGCTAAGTCGCCGTAAAAAATTGAAGCGCGAAGTATACGGGAACCCGCTCTTCCGTCAATCGAATTTACTTCGTAAAAATGACCGGTTTATATGCCGTTAACTAAACGATATGGACGTTGAACTTTATAATACACCAAATACGTCTAAATTATTCGCTCAAGCGCCATCCGCTTTCGGAGCTTTACGATCGTTGCATTCCCTATTGAGGATCCCCCAAGGGGATTTAATCATAAAGTACGATCAGCTCTATTTTTTGTTTACTTTGGATCAAGCGCCGATTTTCTTAAGGTAGGGAAAGGGATTAGAAAAAGAGCCCCGCCGTGTCAGCCCTCAACAAAAGGGCTGACACTTTTTTTTAATCTAGAAGACCTATTAATTCCGTCCTGCCATCACCCCACCATCAATATCCCAGATGGCGCCGGTCACCCACGAGGCTTCGTCGCGGAGTAGAAAATCAATCGCTGATGCAACATCAGCGGGGCGTCCCACGCGGCCAATCGGATGGAACGCATTGAATCCCGCAAGGGCCTCCTCGATGAACGACTTATAGATCGTGGTAACAACGACGGCAGGGGAAACCGCATTCACTCGGATATTCGAGTCTGCAAGTTCCATGGCCAGATGCTGAGTCATGGCATGCAATCCGGCTTTCGCCATCGAGAGGAACTAGAAGGAGTGGCTTTGACCGCCTGTTTCGCCCACATCGACCCGATATTAACCGTTGCTCCGCCTCCGTTGCGTTTCATGTTTTCAGAAACCGCTTGGGTGATAAAGAAAAGGGATTCGTTTAGATCGAGGTAATTCCAGTAGTCGCCCCGCGATTGCTCGAGGATAGGCTTGGATTAACGGGCGCGCTACAGGTTCAGTTCACCGATGATACCCAGACCTTTAAGGGTTAGATTGGGGTCGATGGTGGCCGCGATATCCCAATCCTTGAAGATCCAACCGGCATAGCCGCCGGTGCAGCAGACGGGCAAGTTCTTCACCTCAAATTCTTTTTCCAGTGACTGGAGAATTTCGCGCACCATGCCCCGATAACCGATCCGCGCGCCAATTTGCATGGCTTGCTTGGTGTTCCGCCCAACCACGGCCTGGGTCTTGCTTGGTTTGACCTGCGGGAGTAGCGCGGTCTTTTCGGAGAGGTAGTCGAACATAAGCGGCAGGCCGGGGCAGATAATACCGCCGATATAGCCCCGTGTCCCATCCATCACATCGAAGGTTAATGCGGTTCCAAAATCGCAGACGACCGACGGCGTCCCCCATATTTTTGCGGCCGCCGCGGCATTGGCCAATCGATCAGCCCCAATCTTAGCTGGTTGGGGATAGTCGACCGGAATACCGAGTTCAAGTTCATGGCTGACCCATAACGGGGCGGGCACTCCGGCGGCGCGAATCAGTCGCTTCCACCGCGCATTCACGCGTGGAACAACGGAGGCGATCACCACCGCATCGACCGGTTTAGCCGTAACCAACGGGAGCACTTCTTCCGTCGATTTAAAGCCCGAGCTACATCGTCTTACCCCTGACACCCGGCCGTTGCGATAGTACCCGATGGAGGTGCTGGTATTGCCGATATCTATGACGAGGGTTGGATTCATTTTTTACAATATAAAGTCGAGCGCGAAATCGATGGCCGGGGCGGAATGGGTCAGGGCGCCAACAGAAATCGCATCGACGCCGGTCTGGGCGATGCCCTGGATGGTACCGAGGTGAATCCCCCCGGAGGCTTCGGTTTTACAGATCCCTTTACAGAGAGCCACGCATTCGAGCAAGACGGGCGGAGGCATGTTATCGAGCAAGACCCAGTCGGGCTTTTCCGTAAGCGCTTCTTTGAGTTGCTCGAGGGTGTCAACTTCGACTTCGATCTTGAGGTCGGGGTATTTTGTGCGCGCGGCGGCGACGGCCTCCCCCACTCCCGTACCGTTCTTTTTGACCCACGATGCAAGATGGTTGTCTTTAATAAGGATGGCATCGAAGAGTCCGTAACGATGGTTCGTTCCGCCGCCGCACAGGACGGAGTACTTTTCGAAGGGGCGCAGGGCGGGTGTGGTCTTGCGGGTATCGAGCAGCATGACGTTTGGGTTCGCCGCGGCCTTTACGTATTCGGCAGTGACGGTAGCCACGCCGCTCATGCGCTGAATAAAATTGAGG
The DNA here is from genome assembly GCA_024279685.1 of Verrucomicrobiota bacterium. Lineage (GTDB taxonomy): Bacteria > Verrucomicrobiota > Kiritimatiellia > Kiritimatiellales > Pontiellaceae > Pontiella. The sequence goes on from JAJRRI010000072.1 coordinate 6,210, forward strand.
GCGGTTCGCTCGGCGGTGAGGATGCTTTGGGCGGACCCTTTGATAACGAGGATGACCGCTCCCTGTTCGACCACAGAGCCATCGGGCACGCGAAGCTCACAATCGAGCTCGGGATTCACTTGGTTGAATACCTCGATCGCAACGGGAACTCCGGCCAATACACATGCCTCGCGGGCGACCATGTGCGCCTCGGCCTGTTCTGCTAGAGGAACCAGCGCATCGGAGGTGACGTCGATAGAGGCTTCTCCGAGGTCTTCGGCCAAGGCCATCTTGATTAACTTTACCACTTCGGGGTTTTCAAAAATATCGGGTTGTTCCATCTCAATATCTCAGTTCAAAATCGGTCACAAACTCAACAATCAACAAATAGGCTACTTCGCCGCCTGCGTTTCCTTCATGAGGCTTTTTCCGGAACCCATTAAGATGCTGATCGGTTTAAGCCCCTCGACGTTTTCACAGACAATCTTGATGGCGGCGGCAATTGGAACGGAGAGCAAGGCTCCGATAAGGCCCCACATCCAACCAAAAAAGACGAGCGAGAGCAAAATGATGACCGGACTAAGATTGAGACTTTCACCCATGATCTTCGGCTCGATCACATTCCCCATCACCATCTGAATGGACAGAAGGGTGACTGTGGTCAGGATGGGAATCAACATCCATGAGCCGGAGAGCTCTGCACCGCCGGGGTAGTACTGAACAATGGAGAGTAGAATGGGTGGAATCGAGGCGAGGATGGAGCCGATGCTTGGGATAAAGTTAAGAAAAAAGGCCAGCGCACCCCACGTGAGTGCAAACTCGACTTTCAGCAGGGTTAATGTCAGCCAAACCAGCACCCCGGTCGTTCCACTAATCGCTACCTTCACGACCAGATACTGCCCAATCTGTTTGGAGATCGAATCGGTCATATCCGAAAACTGGTCCGCGCGGTCGGCGGGAAATGCGGCGGCGACTTTGTATTTAAAATAGGGCTTCCCCAGTAACATGAACACCAGAAAAATAAGAACCAAGAGGAGCTTGCTCAGGAAGTTGCCCATAAATACGGCGACGGATCCCGACATGGTAGCGAGCTTGGGGCCGAGTTGTTCTAGCCAATCGATATCGGCCAAAAATTCGGGCGGAACCTTCAGCTTGGCAATCACATCCAGATAGATAAAGTTGAGCTGTTCGACATATTTCGGCGACTCCACTAGTACGGCTCGGACGCGCCCACCGAGGAAGAGCCCTCCCAGCCAACACACCCCGAGCACCAGCGCCAGCACCGCCAGCACCGCCACGCCCAGCGGTACCCGCTTGTGAACGAGATAGTTGACCACCGGCCCACAGATGTAGGACAGCATCCAAGCAATCATCAGCGGAATAACCACGTTGTAGGCCACCTTGAACGCGGCCGCCACGACAAAGACCACCAGCACACTCAACAGGCCCACGATTAAATTTGATCTTTTCATTCTATTTCCCCTTTAAAGACGAGGGTATTGATAAACCACATCTCCCGCTATTGGAAGGTATTTTAGAGCTACAAGGAAACCTTGTTTTCTCCGGGACCCCATGCGCCGGAGGCCCCCTTCCAGAAATCCCGTGGTTTCTTCGGACAGAACCAGAATGGCGGTCAGTGCATCGCCGTCAAAGGTGAAACGGGTTTGGGCGTGATAGATCGAATGGCTATCCCACGCATGGCAGTCGGAACGGGTTTGCCTAAGCCTCATCCGTTTTATTGCACAGGGCTTCCAGCGTCTCTTCAATCACGGGAACTCCACAATACTTTTCCAAGAGCTTTTGGCAGGCCTCGACAACATCGGAGTCAACGATTCCTTGAGATGGGCTCTTCGACTTGGCTAGATGCTCCAGCGACAGTTGATCGATATCATCCAGCCCCTCGACATAGAGCGTGTTGAGGCGATCCTTGCCCAGATCTTCAATCAGAGTCGCAACAGCGGTCTTGTTCTCGGAAGACACTTTTAGCTCATCACGCAGGAAAATAGCCCAGTAATAGGCTCGATGAGCAGCATGTTCTTTTAGTCGCTCGATCCAGGCCAGTATAGAATTTTCATAGTCCTTCTTTTCCGCGGGATGCTTCTTGCCACGCCGAGCCAGATAACGCCCCCGCAGCCAAGCCATGCCCTCCGTCATCATCCAATCGGGGGCGTCCGAATATCCGCGCTGGCGACAATCCGATGAATGGCTTTCTTCCCAATCTCCTTGCGGGCCCTTGCTCCGGCATACCGGTTGTAATCCCATGCTCCATTGAGGATAAAGCAATCTCCGTTAGAGGGTTCAGTATGGTAGGGAAGATAGGCCGTACTCGGCATGACACCGCAGCCATCCATGTTCTCCGCATTCTTGAAGGCCTGCGCGCCTCCTCCCGAATTACCGGTAAAATAAAGTCGGTCATCATCCACCGGCAACATGTCCCAAATATGATCAACTGCCATGCTACAAACCTCCCCATTATCGTCGGAATTATCGTTCCTCGATTCCATCGACATAGCGATAACCCACCCGTTGATTTCCGCCCCATCAATTAAATTTGAGAGCCACGATTCACGCCCGCCACTATGATTCGAATAGAATAGTAGGGGTGCTTTGCGGGAATTCTTCAACGACTTCGGTAAATACAATAGATAGCTGGATCGACGGCCCGCTTCGATAGGACCAATGATTTCGCCCTGCTTATAAGGAAGATTAACCACCTGTTCCGCTTCCCGATGCTTTTGGGCCTGTCCCGTGAATATACCGCAATATAAGCTTGATCCTCATCACAAAGCTTGCTGATTGGCACCGTGATCTCACGACCCCCATCCTTTTTCAACATAACCTTACCGCCAAGAACCTTGACCAAACTCGCCGTCATCGTAGAACTGCCATCGCTCGACGCCCATTCCCGCATCTCTGCGCTATGTGCAAGAACCACCATCACGATCAACCCAAAACCCATCAAAAAAATCTTCTTCATCGACCTTTCAAAAATCACTGGATCATCCTCTCCCCAGTTTGGGGTTTATTCCTGGACATTTCACTTGGTTTGTAAGCGTAACATTCCGGGAACCTCGATCAAACTCATTACGTATAGGCTTAGGCGTAATCGGAGGTTCACTCTCAGCTTGGTTGTTTTTAAAGGATGGTGCTCGGGGCGGGATTCGAACCCGCACAGCCTAAGGCCGAGGGATTTTTCCGCCTGCGCAAGCTACGGCGGATCCGCCGTAGATGCCCAAGGCGTCGTAGGCGGAAAGTCCAGATTATGGATACCGCCGCTTCAACCCATCTCGCCCGGCCCCCGATTTAAAGTAGAGTTCTCGTTTACGGGCATCCGTATAGTTTTCGAACCGTTCAAAATGAAGCAAACTAAGGGGGCGACGGTTCTTCGTTCGAGAGACTTTCCCCGCGTTGTGTTGCTTCATGCGTTCTGCAAAATTATGAGTGGAGCCTTTGTAGCGATAAGTTCCATCGGCAGAGAGCAGGACATAAGCGACAGGTTTTGATTCAACGATCTCTATGGCTTCTGCAAGATTCATAAAAGAAGTGGTGCTCGGGGCGGGACTCGAACCCGCATAGCCTAAGGCCGAGGGATTTTAAGTCCCTTGTGTCTACCAATTTCACCACCCGAGCAATTTATTAAATAGGTGGGAGCCGCATAAGTAAGCAAGCTCCCGCGCCAA
>JAJRRI010000073.1 GCA_024279685.1 Verrucomicrobiota bacterium
CCGACACGATACCTGCCCGTTGGGCGTCTCCGCGATTTCATGCGTATCCGGAATAGCGGTCAAATCGTTCTCCGATTCCTTGGTGGAGCAGGCCATCCGCGACCCTCGTTTTCCATCTATTTCTCGGAAAAAATAAACCTGTCCCTTCCTATTCATGTATTTCAGTTTGGTGCTCATTAGCTATTTACCCAGTAGTTGGGGGAGTCTGTTTTCATTATTTTACATTTCCTAACAGTTCACGGCCTGTGATCATTTTCTTTTCGACGGACATGCCGGCGGCACATGATGTCTGGAAACCATCTTGTGCATTTCCACGACATGGTTTCCGTGTATTCGGTGTGTTCCGTGGTTAACCCTTTTCACTCCCCGCCCTCCAGAAGCTGTTTGCCTTTTTCGGTGAGGCGGTATTTCTGCAGGCGGCTTTTTGGTTTTTCCGGAACCGTGTATTCGATCAGCTCGTGTTCCCGCAAAACTGGAAGGGCTTTGCGCAGGTTGCCGCTCAAGGTCTTGTGTCCAAGTGCAGTGGCTATCTGTCCGGATGAAAGCGGAGTTTCCATGCAGGCCGTCAAAATGCTCAACACGACTGGTGCCTCAACTTGTGCTTCCACTTGTGCTTCGACTTGGTCCCCACTTAGTCCCTGCTTGGTCCCGACTTGGGCCTCTGCCAGAGGAATGGTCAGCTCAAAGCCATGGCGGGTTTCTTCAAATACCGGCTGGGCACCTTTGGCATAGAGCGGCAGGTATTTATTAATGTTGGTGACACCGGATCCAAGTTGGTCGAAGCGACCGAGCTGGATCATAAACTTGCAGAGCGTCGGATTCTTTGCAAAGGGGCGCAGGTTGTCGATCGTGATTTTCCGAAGTGGTGCGGGGTGCAAGGATTGTCGAGAACGACTTTGTCGCGGTAGATCATCAGCCGAGCCGGAGCGCCGCCGGTGTATTCGCGATGCGAGATAATGTTGGCAATGGCTTCGCGGAAAATTTTGTCCCGCAGGCTGATTCGCATGTCGCCTTCGAGATGGAACGGATCATTCAGGTGTTTTTCAACAAATTCCATCATTTGGTCATAGGCATCCATCAGGTTGGTGTAGATCATGACCCGGTCGTCGTAGCGCTCCACATTATCCCGGCGAAGCAGGCAATCAAATTTATAGGCCGGCACGGCCTGCTGGATGGCGAGGTCGGTGCCGAACATCAAAACGGCCGCCAGGGTGAGGCACTCTTTTCCAGTTTCGCGATCCTCAGCATAAAACCCGCCGATCCGGAGCATCTCCTCGTTGCTGAGGTCGGCCCAAGGATGTTTGGAGTTGTTGGAGCGCATCAGGCGGCGCGCCCGGTCGAACAGTTCCGGGCGCAACTGCTCCATCGTGACGGATGGCAGCGTCCGTTGCTCGGTAAAGAGGCTTAGCTTGCGGTTAATCAGGCCCGCGAGCTGATGGGTGCCCTCTACGCGATAGTCGCCATCTTCGCTGCGCAGAAAGATATGTCCGCCCGTTTTGTGCAGCTGAGAGCTGAGCGGCACCTGAACGGCAATAATGATTTTCCCTTCCAGTTCAAACTCGTGCGGAAACAGAAGGTAAGGAAGATCGAGCTTTTGAGGGTTGTTCGACAGGTTGGCCAGATCCACTTTCATCTGCGCGGCGGCATCGGGATCGACTCCGGTGACGGTTCCATCATCGGCTACACCGAGCAGGATGATTCCACCATCGGTGTTGAGAAAGGCGCAGACGGATTCAAATAGATTGCGCGGAAGCTGGTTGTTGGCTTCCTTGAACTCGCGGTGCAGCCCTTCGCCTTTTTGGATATCTTCCTGTATTTGATTTAGATTCATTTCAATCTCCGGTCACCGAGCATCCCGCCAGGACAGCTTCCATTCAATATTTTGCGATTTTGATGACATCAGCAGGCTCCTTTTTTCATCCTGTCCGGCTGACGCGCCGGAATCTGCGAGAGATACTTTTCGTTGAAGCGGAAGCTGTTCATGATCGTAGTCCTGTTAGTTTGTATCCTCTGGAGCCCATGAGCCACCTTCCTCTGACCCTTGTCTTCCGGCATTCCAAAACGTATTGAAGACGAGTTTCGAAGTGAACCACCAAGCATATACACCATGCAGTGAGTTGCAGGCGTTATGATCAACCAACCCGTGAGCAAGTTCATTTCTGAGATTTGCCCCAAGAGGATCGCAAAACAAAGCCTTGATCTCAAAGGTTATATCTTCACCAAACACCGTCTTCATCTCAGGGAGACCTACAAGCGTGCTCAGACCATTTTCGTTTTCAATTCCACAACTATCCAGAGTGGATGTCTTGGCACCTGCATTTTTAAGGTGATATCGAACCAAGTGCTCTATTTGGGGTATTAGAAGGTGAAGTGCTGTTACATAGTCCCCGTCGTAACCAGAATAAAGACCCTTCGCAAAGAGAATTTCACGCCCCGGTGGAACAATTGGAGACTGTTTGACAATGCTGAGAAAATCAACTTCGCGTATTCGGTGCTCCAGATGAAGGATTTCTAAAACAGGAAGAACTTTTCCCTGAACAATCAAGGTTAAATGTATGCCATGATTTTGCATGACCGTTGCTTGGACATTGGGATGATTGCCGTCCAGAGTGTCGTCAAAGTTGATGCCGTTTGTTTTGGCGATCACTCGACCGTCACGACTCATGTAGGTTCCTCCGAACAATGATGATAGCGGATGTTGCTTCAATTGCTTTATCGCCGAATCCTGCATTTCCGAGATGCGTATGCTTTGGGAAAGATTGACGAATGCCTTTAGTGCATCAATTGGAGTCTTTTCAGAAACTGCAGATTTGGCAGCTTCCACCATTTGAGTAATATCCATTTCTTCAGATGTAATAAGCCCCATTTCGTTGAGTGACAATTGTCCAGCTTCATTCAGTAATTTATGCAATTCAGCAATACGCTCATCAATTTTCAAGGCAGACCGATCAGCCTTTGGAATCATTCTGAGAATTTGAATCGCTTTTTCATAAAAACTTGCTGCAATCATATTGCTTGGCTGCTCCGTAGCAGTGAGGGCTATCGCTTCTTTTACAAAAGATTCAGCATGACAGACGGTCATTTCGACCGATTTAAACTTATCCCCTGCAGATACGTGCCATTTTGAAGAGTTGTCGAAGTAATCCCGTGCACGATGTAAATCACCGTCACTCTCAAATATTTGCGCCAATGATTCAAGTTTGCCGGCGATATCACTCGCATTGATTTTTCCGAGACCAAAGTTGGCCATCAAGTCTGCTAACCACAAGGCAAGGTAGCCATCAAATTCTTTGCTGGAGTCAAAGGCCTGCTGGATATCACGTTCCATTTCTTGAATACGGTTACCCGCTCCGCCTCGAAGCATGGCTGCCAAACTAACCGCGCGATACCAACACTCACGTCCATCACGAACCCATGTTTCCGTGTCCAGGGGGATCTGGCGGTATGAATCAATCGCCGTAAGTGCATTGTTCAAATCTCTCTTTGATGCTTTTACCCAAGCGAGATCAGCTAGGCGGGCTTTCAATCGGATGTTTGTTACCTCAGATATGATTTTAGAGAAAAAATAGATATCTTCCTCAGAAAAATCATCTGCTATAGCAGAGCGCCGGTCATGAAAAACAGAAAATGGCTTAAAAGGATCATTTTTATTGTCGGGGGACAGCATCATTGAGCAGGCGTCAGAAAGCAGCCAATATATTTTGGTCTGTTTTGGGTTGTCTCCATCAAGTGATTTGCGAGTAGCCTTCGAAAAGGCATCATAGATAGAGGTGTACTCATCACCAGCTGAATCATCCAAGATCCTTTGACAATCCTCTTTATCAAAATCACTTTTATCGATAGTCATATCTGCTGGATATCTCTCGTTAACCATGATTACGCCTCCATGTATTGGTTAACTATTTCTATTTCCACCCGCCACTCACCCGTCAGCATCTTTTGCATCAGGCCTCGTTTTTGTTCTTTCTGTTTTTCCGCCAGCTTTTTGAGCAGATCGATTTCCCGTTGCGCCGTGTTCAGCATTTCGGCGATGTCCTTTTGTTCGTCGAGTGGGGGGAGGTGCAGATGGATGCTCATGAAGTCGGGTTTTGTGACATTGAGAAGCCCGTGGCTTCGCGCTCCTTCATGGCAGATGCTTCTTAATTCTCGATTTAATAAGCCTGATTCAAAAATGCAAAGTAGAAAGTTTGAATCACATTCTGAATCAGGATTTAATGAGAAGCATAAATACAGGGTAGAAAGAATGCCCTGATCGTAGTCATTAAGGCGCTTGATTGCACCATAGGGAAAGCCGTTCGATGAACTTCTATTATACGCAAAGTCACCGCGTTTCAATAGGTAGTACCCTGCGAGATTTTTACCAGCTACGCTCTTGTTGAAGTAGTCAAGCTGGCTTACGAGGCCATGTTTGGCTGATGATGTAAGAACGTTAGTTTCCCCGCCCTTATTCTTTGCAGAAATCAAAGAGCAAATATTCCCTAGCGTTACCCTTTTCCAATCGCCATTTTCTGCGCCGTGATTGATGAGTTTGTTGAGGAGCCATTTGAAGCGTTTTTCCTTGGCTTGGATGAGGCGTTCGGTGGTGGAAATCGCGCGATCCCACGTCGATAGCACCTCCGCAATCGCCTTCTGTTCAGGGAGTGGGGGGAGGAGGATGGGGAATCCTTTCAGCAAATCTGTGTTCAGTCTCCCCGTGCCATGACCCGCTGAATCAACAAGCTTCATGAGAGAACCTTCTTTCGAGAGCAAATAATAGAGAAGGTATTCAGGCGCAATGTCATTAGAGGGAATCAGCGATTTTAGATCTTGATTAAATGCGACATCTCTTCCTGCGAGGCCGACAGGTACTTTTTTGAAAAGGGTCATGCCCCGAACGAGAATTAGTACGGAATATTTTGGGGCGATCTTGGCTCCTGAAAATCCTTCATCGGTCAGGGTATCGATGGAGTGCATTAGAACAGGTTGTTTTAGGTCTTTTGCCGAAATCCAAGGATTATTCCCTCCCCAAAAAAGTTGATTACTCTTCCGAGGGGTTCCTCCTGATTTAATATCGACTATATCGCCAAGCCGGACTTTGTTTTTCATGCCATTGCCTTTTGCGTTCTCTGTGTTCCTTTGCGGCGAATCATTCTCCAGCTCCACCCTTGAGTTTTTGTTTGTGTTCCAGCTGTTTGGTTGTCGGGTTTCTGAGGATGGAGGTCATCTGTTCTATGGCCATTTTGTTGAGGATGAGTAGTCGTTCGGATTGCACGATTTTCTGTTTGATCAGTTCGGCGTTCATGCTTTCGAGGTTGGAGAGCACGATCAACTGCTGGATGGTCGCTTCATCGCGCATATTTCCTTTGACTTTCGTATTCTGTTCCCTCCAGGCGGCCGCGGTTTTTCCGAAAAGCGCGACGTTCAGTAGGTCGGCTTCTGTTGCATAGGTGAACGATTTCTGCCGAGGGGAAATTTGTTCGGGGATCAGGTTTTCTTTGATGGCATCGGTATGGATCTTGTAGTTGATTTTGGATATGACCCGGTTGATGTTCCATTCCAGTGATGCGCGGCTGTTTTCATCGGTTTTAAGACGTTGGTAGTCCTTGATGATGTAGAGCTTGAATTCAGCAGAGATCCAGGATGCGAATTCGAAAGCGATATCCTTGTGGGCAAATGTGCCGCCGTATCTACCTGATTTAGATGTGATTCCGATCGCATTCGTTGTTTTGATCCATTTTTGAGGAGAAAGTGTAAAGGCGTTGTAACCCGACTCCTGCCTAAACCTATCGAATTCGATAGGTTTAAAATCCGGGTTGCTGAACGACTCCCATAGCCCCAGAAATTCGAGGGTGTCCCTCAGGCGCATCCAGTTGTTGATGACGATAAATGCATCGTCTCTATTCTTGTATTTAGCGATGTCAGTAAGAGAAATATAGTCATCTTTATTGTTTTTGCTCACAACCGCTATTTCTGTCCCATTTGCGTTGATGGTTGATTTCATCGTTGAATTTCCTTCAGCTTTTCCGCCATCTGCTCGCGAACATCCGTCAGTTCTACCTCAAGATCGTCGATTTCCTTTTGCACGGCGTCGATATCGATTTCGGCCTCTTCCTCGAAGGTGTCGACGTAGCGCGGAATATTGAGGTTAAAGTCGTTTTCTGCAATCTCGTCAAAAGCGGCGAGGTAGGAATATTTTTCCTTCACTTCGCGGTCGCGGTAGGTGGAGACGATTTTGTCGAGGTGCTCTTCGGAAAGCGTATTTTGGTTTTTGCCGGGCTTGAATTCGCGGCTGGCATCGATAAAGAGCACATCCTTGCGGGATTGATTTTTTCCGCCCTTTTCGCGGGAGCGGTCGAATACCAGCACGGCGACCGGGATCGAGGTGGTTTGGAACAGGTTTCCGGGCAGGCCGATGACGGCGTCCAACAGATTTTCTTTAATCAGCGCCTGCCGAATACGGCCTTCCGCCGCGCCCCGGAACAGTACGCCGTGCGGAACTACGACGGCGACGCGGCCTTCTTTTTCGACGGCGGATTCAATCATGTGGCTGATAAAAGCAAAGTCGCCTTTGCTCTTGGGTGGCACGCCGCGCCAGAAGCGATTATAGCGGTCATTGTCGGCCTCTTCCGCGCCCCATTTGTCGAGCGAGAACGGCGGGTTGGCGACGACGACGTTAAATTTCATGAGCCGGTCGTTTTCAACCAGCGCAGGAGAGGTGAGGGTGTTACACCATTCAATACGCGCACTGTCGAAGTTGTGCAGGAACATATTCATGCGCGCCAGCGCCCAGGTGGCCCCGTTCACTTCCATGCCGAAGAGAGCGAAGTGGCGGTCACCCACTGGTCGTGCGGCTTCAATCAGCAGCGTGCTCGATCCGCAGGCCGGGTCGCAGATGCGATCGCCGGGTTGCGGGTTGGCCAGTCGGGCGACCAGCTGGGAAACTTGGAACGGGGGGTAGAATTCGCCGGCCTTTTTTCCGGCGTCGGTGGCGAAGCGTTCCATCAGGTAGAGGTAGGTGTGGCCGATCACGTCTTCGGTAACACGGCTGGGGCTCATGTCGAGCTGGGGTTTATTAAAATCCTCCAGCAGCATTTTAAGCCGCCGATTGCGATCCTTGGTGCGGCCCATATTGGCTTCGGAGTTAAAATCAATATTCCGGAATACGCCGTCGAGCTTGGCTTTGTTGGTTTCTTCAATGGAATCGAGCGCCATGTTGATCCGCTCGCCAATGTTGGCTTCGTTCCGTTTTTCATAGAGATCGTAAAAGCTGGAGCCTTCCGGCAGGACAAACCGTTCGCGTTCGAGTTTTCGGCGGATACGGGCATCGTCGGTGCCAAATTTCTTCGTGTATTCGGCATAGTGGTCTTTCCAGACATCGGAGATATATTTCAGGAAGAGCATCACCAGGATGTAATCCTTATACTGTGCCGGATCGACCACGCCCCGGAAGGTATCGCACGCCGCCCATGCCGCATTGTTAATATCTTTCTGCTCAATCGTTGTGCTCATATTAGATTCTCCGTTTAAATTATTTCCGCTCGATCTTTGTGCTTTTTGCGCCTTTTCGTGGCGAAGCAAACCCTGCCTTTTCCAGTGCAACCTGCGTCAAAAGTTCTGAAATCAGTTTTTTCTTACGTTTCGCCAGTTTTTCCATCAGCCGCTGTTCTTGATCGGCCAATTTGGCGATAGCCGTGATTTCCCGCTGCTTCTCTATGGCGGGAAGGAAAATCGGAAGGTCTTCCAGCGCATCGCGCCCGATCATCCGTACCGAGGTGCCTTTGGCGTGACGATCAAACCAGATTTGTGCCGCAGGCTGATTAATAAACCAGCATACATATTCTGGTAGGGCGAAGCGTGGGTTAGTTCTGATTTGGAAAAGCGGTGCGGCGCAAACAATGGGTTTTTTTATGCTTGTGAGTACGGCGCAGGTGTTGGTGTTGCCTCTGGAGCGAAAGATAATATCTCCCTGTTCCAAGAGGTATTGGGGTTTGATATCGTTCAGCTCGAGTGTTGCGGTGGCGGAAGTGCTGATGAAAAAGGATTTACCGATATCCTTCATTTGAAGGGCCAGTGCGCCGCCATCGGCAACCTCATTCAGTTTTCCTCTGAAGGGGTGTCCCGCGTTAATTTTGGCGATGGACTTTAATAGTTTCAATGCAGTAATCTCGTTTTGATTTTCAGAACTTATGTAATTCCGCGGGTCGCGTCAATCTGTTTATAGGATGAAAAAACGAGGTTACTGCTAAATAAACAAAAGAGTTGCTGTGAGAAAGGATAAGGTGATCGGTTATATTTTCATTGAAAACGAATGATTTTTAATGCCTTTTTTCCAGTATTGGCTGGCATCGCTGTTCGCTTCGGTTCAGGTTCTCGTTTTCCAAAAAAATGGCGAGGGCAGACGTGAATACATTTAAAGATATGGGCATTGCCGAGGGATACCTCAAAGGGCTGGCCGAGCTGGGCATAGAGGTTCCGACGGAAGTGCAGGCCACAACCCTGCCGAAACTGCTGGGGAAATCCACCGATTTTATCGGGCAGGCCCAGACCGGAACGGGAAAAACCGCCGCCTTTGGCTTGCCGTTGCTGGCCGCGGTGGATTCCACGAACCCGCAAATTCAAGTGGTTGTCTTGGCCCCGACTCGTGAGCTGGCGAAGCAGGTTCAGAAGCAGCTCTTCCGGTTTACTAAATTCACTGAAAAAATATTTTCAGAGGTTGTTTGCGGGGGCGACAAGATTGACCGCCAAATTGAATCGCTTAAACGACCCACGCAGGTATTGGTCGCAACGCCCGGCCGCTTGATGGATCTGTTGCGCCGCAAGGCTGTTGATCTTTCGCACGTCAAGATTCTGGTGCTGGATGAGGCCGATGAAATGCTGAAGCTCGGCTTCCGCGATGATATTGATTCCATCATGAAGATCACCAAGGGCGGGCGCAATATCTGGTTGTTTTCAGCGACCATGCCCGGCGGAATCAAGAAGATGATCAGCAAGCATCTGGCCGCCGACGCCCCCTTTTTAAAGATCGATAAGAAGCATATCGTCAATCCTAATATTCGCCATCAATACATTCTCTGCAAGGAAGGCGGAAAACGGGATCATATTTTAAAATTCCTTGCCGAGCATGACGAGCAACGTGGGCTTATTTTTTGTCGGACGCGCGCGGATACCATTGCTTTCGGGAAAGAACTCGAAAAGCAGGATATTTCCTGCTCCGTGTTGCACGGGGATCTAATGCAGACGGAGCGCGACAAAGTCATGCGGATGTTTAAGAAGGGACGGACCCGTATTTTAGTGACGACCGATGTTGCCGCGCGCGGGATCGATGTGGAGGGTCTTTCGTTTGTGATTCACCACCAACTCCCCGAAAAGAATGAATACTATACCCATCGGAGCGGCCGCACGGCTCGCGCCGGAAAAACGGGGATCTCCCTCGCGCTCATCACCCGCCACGAAGAAAAACAGCTGAACCGACTCGAAAAACAGTTGGGAATTTCCTTCCGCGATGTCGGCTGAATCCATGATGGATCGCATTCAGATGTATACCGACGGCGCGTGCAAGGGGAATCCCGGGCCGGGCGGCTATGGGGTGGTGTTGATTTCTGGGGATCGGATGCGAGAGCTTTCGGGTGGATTTCGTAAAACCACCAATAACCGGATGGAATTGCTCGCTTGCATCGAGGGGTTGCGGTCCTTAAAGCGCCCCTGTTCCGTGGTACTGACGAGCGACTCGAAGTATGTGGTGAATGGCATGGCCAAGGGATGGGCCAAGCGGTGGCGCGCTAACGGATGGAAACTCTCTCCGTCCAAACCCGCGAAAAACCCTGATCTTTGGAGCGATCTGCTTGATTTATGCGAAACCCATGAGGTCCATTTTAAATGGGTAAAAGGGCATAACGAACATCCCGAAAATGAACGCTGCGACGCATTGGCCGTTGCGGCATCAAGCGGTAAAGAATTACCTGCCGATCTTGGTTTTGAAACGCCCGCTCTCCCCGCAGGCGACTTGTTTAGTGTGTAGAAAAAAGGAATTCCATGAAAAAGACCTTTGAATTGACCCATCCAAAAATTAAATACGCCCGGCGGATTGATTCCGTTAAAAACGACGTGCGGAAATATATCAAGCGAGAGCGCCGCAAGGCCCTTCCGGAAGGGGCCGACTTCTGGGATTTCGATTGCAAATTTGGCGACACCGAAGCGACGGCCCAGACCATCCACCTTTCGGAGATCGATAAGCAGATCACCGATGCTGCGGTACGCGAACTGAAATCATTTTATATTGAGATTTTGGTCAAGCCGGGAGTTCGGACTAAAAAGCCGAATTCCAGAAATACTCCGACGGCGGCTCCCCTTGAAATAAAGACCTTTGGCGGGGGAGCGTCTGGTGAAACCGTTTAAGCAACCGCCCAAAAAGTTCCACCCGCGCGGGCTTTCCATCCTGTATGAGGATCACGATATCATTGTGGTGGATAAGGTGGCCGGTCTTCTGACCGTGAGTACGGATCGGACGAGAGAGCAGACGGCTTATTTTCTGCTGACCGACTACGTCCGCAAGGGGAATTCGAAGTCGCGAAATCGGGTGCATATTGTACATCGGTTGGATCGGGAGACCTCCGGTCTGCTTGTTGTTGCCAAGAGCGCGGAGGCCAAAAAATTCCTTCAGGACGAGTGGTCGGGGTTCAAGAAAAAGTACGTTGCGGTCGTCTGCGGAACGTTGCCGGAAACGGCGGCCACCATTACGTCCTATCTCGCCGAAAATAGCGCGCATAAAATGTATTCCGTGCCCGATCCTCGCAAGGGAAAGCTGGCTAAGACCGCCTATCGTGTGGTGAAGAAATCGGAAGCGTACAGCCTGCTTGAGATTGACCTCCTGACCGGACGTAAAAATCAGATTCGCGTGCACATGGCCGATCAAGGCTGTCCCGTCGTCGGCGATAAAAAGTATGGCGAAAAAAAGAAACCAGGCGCGAAGCGTCTCTGCCTGCACTCAACCTCGCTCACCCTGATTCATCCTTTTTCCAAAAAGGAGATGAGTTTCGAGGCCAAGATGCCCTCTTCTTTTGAATCGTTGGTGAAATAATGTGGCGCGCTCATACGCGCGCCGTGGATTCTTACGGTGCTCAATTCTCTTTTCTAGATTCTGTATAAAGAAGACCCCTTGGGTCATCAATTCTTGTGCAGAGCCTTGTTTTGGTGTTCACATGATCGGAATTACAGGAACTCCTTCCTGTTTTTATTTGGCTTTAATGAGGTATCCAAATGCCGGTTTGCAGTTATGTGGTCCATGCCGTGGAGGGCGAATTCGACGCGCTCGCGCAAGAACTTTCTGAAAAGGCGGGGTGTGATGCCTATCCGTCGGACGGGCGGGAGGTGATCGTGCTGGTTACCGACACCCCGACGAAGGAAGCGGACAAGCAGCTCTACAAGGAATTAAAGGTGAATGACAAAATCAACTGCATCGCGATCAGCTTTGCGGACATACCAGAAGGGGAGGAAGACTAATGGAACGTCGTGATTTTATGAAAAATGCTGCGCTGACATCGGCTTGTGCAGCCGCTGCGGCGATGGTTCCGGGCGTATCGTTCGGGCGTGTGCAAGAGGCGGGGACAACCGATCGCGGATTAAAATGGCATAAGGCCCCCTGCCGCTTTTGCGGAGTAGGTTGCGGAATGCTCATCGGGGTGGCCAGCGGAAAGGCTATTGCCGTGAAAGGCGACCCCGCTTCGTCGGTGAGCCGCGGGCTCGGTTGCGTGAAGGGATTGCACTCGGTACAAATGCTCTATGCCAGCGACCGCTTCAAACAAGCCTTCGTCAAGAAAAACGGCCAGATGGTTCCCGTTCCGATTTCTGAGGCCCTCGACCTTGTGGCTTCTAAAATGCAAGAGACGATTGATCAATACGGCAAAGATTCTGTGGCGCTCTACGGCTCCGGCCAATGGACGATTCCCGACGGCTATGTGGCCTCCAAATTCATGAAGGGTTGCATTGGGACGAACAACCTGGAGGCCAATGCCCGGCTTTGTATGGCCAGTGCCGTGACCGGCTTCCTTACCTCCTTTGGCGCTGATGAACCGATGGGTTGCTACGACGATATCGAACAGACCGACACCTTCGTTCTCTGGGGAAATAATATGGCTGAGATGCACCCTGTGCTCTTCTCCCGTTGCTTGGAACAACGCCGGCGCAATCCCGGTCGTGTTAAAATAATCGATCTCACTACCCGCACCACTCGCACGAGTCGTGCGGCGGACGAGTCGTTCCTCTTCCGACCGCAAACCGACCTCGCGATTGCCAATGCCATCTGCCATGAGATCATCAAGAATGGTCAAGTCAACGCGGAGTTTCTGAGCCAACACGTTAACATCATGAAAGGAAAGACCAATATTGGCTACGGGCTGGAAGATCACTTTAAATTTAAAGATGAAACCACCCCGATCGATATGGCGGCTTACCAGGCGTTCCTCGCCGACTATACGCCTGAAAAAGTAGAGGCTCTCAGCGGCGTTCCCGCCCGCGATCTACGCAAACTGGCTGCTCTTTATGGCGATCCAAACCGCAAGGTCGTCTCTTTCTGGTGCATGGGGACGAATCAGCATACCCGCGGTACCTGGGCGAATAACCTCATCTATAATATTCACCTGCTTACCGGGAAAATATCGAAACCCGGCAATGGCCCCTTTTCGCTGACTGGCCAACCGAGCGCTTGCGGCACCGTCCGTGAGGTTGGCACGCTGACGCATAAGTTGCCGCACGGGGTGGTGATGAAAAAGAAGCACCGTGAGTTTGCTGCCCAAATATGGGGCGTGCCTGTCGAGCGCATTTCGGCCAAACCGAGCTACCATACGGTCGCCATGTTCCGGGCGTTGGATCGCGGCGACATTCGCTTTATGTGGACGCAAGTCACCAACCCGTACCAAACCATGCCCAAGCTCAAGCGCTACGCCGCTGGGGCGAAAAAGGACGGCCGTTTCGTGGTGGTTTCGGATGTATTTCCAACGCCGACTACCGCCGTGGCCGATGTCATTCTTCCGGCCGCCTGTTGGATCGAACGCGAGGGGCTTTATGGAAATTCTGAGCGGCGCACACAGCACTTCGACCAGCTTATTGACCCTCCGGGTGAGGCCATGAGCGACACGTGGCAGCTGATCGAGGTTGCGCGGCGGATGGGCTTCACAAAGGAATTTCCATATGCAGAGGAGACCCATATCCAGGAAATTTATGAAGAATA
The DNA here is from genome assembly GCA_024279685.1 of Verrucomicrobiota bacterium. Classification (GTDB taxonomy): domain Bacteria; phylum Verrucomicrobiota; class Kiritimatiellia; order Kiritimatiellales; family Pontiellaceae; genus Pontiella. Next base: position 13,205 of record JAJRRI010000073.1, read on the forward strand.
TTGTCGTCACCACGCTGGTCTGAAACATGGCTTGGCGCCGTACGACGAACTGCGTAAATACCCCGGACTCATTTGGCCTTATGTGAAGGGTAAGGAGACCAAATGGTGCTACAACGAAAAATATGATCCGGCAGTGAAAAAAGGGAGTGGTTTCGAGTTTTATGGCAAGGGCGACGGCAAGGCTGTGATTTATGCCCGCCCATACGACCCCGCTCCCGAAGAGCCCGATGCTGACTATCCGTTCTGGCTCTGCACGGGCCGTGTGCTCGAGCACTGGCACATCGGCTCCATGACCCAACGCATCCCCGTCCTGCACCAAGCCATGCCGGAAGCCTATGTGGAGGTGAATCCCGAAGATGCTCGCCGCATGGGCTTGGTCGACGGCGGCGAAGTACGCCTGACTACTCGCCGTGGAACGATCGTGCTGAAGGCCAAAATTAACGGGCGCGGCAATCCGGTTCCGTTCTCGGTATTTGTGCCGTTCTTCGATGAAAATAAAATGAGTAACGATCTAACTTTAGATGCGTACTGCCCGATTGCTAAACAGCCGGACTATAAAAAGTGCGCGGTAAAGGTTGAGCGGGTATGAGCACGAAGCAAGCATCCCCGTTGACTGGGGTATTGATTTTAGCGGGTTTTGTGGTGTTGGGTATGGTGGTATTTTTCGGTGTGCGCGCTCGGCTACAGTCGGGCACCGCATCGGCCGAACACGGCCCATCGTGGATGGAACATCCGCTGGAGCCGCGGATGAAAAAAACGGCTCCTCCTCCGCCACGAACCGTATCGACCCCGCGCCCCGGCGCGAAGGTACGCACGTTACAGGAGTTCTACAGCCGCCGCGCGTATGCCGGTGCCCCGCCGATCATCCCGCACGCGGTGGAGAACGATGGGTTGATTTCCGATGGGTGCCTCAATTGTCACCAGGAGGGCGGCTATGTGCCGGAATATAACGCGTATACGCCGATCACGCCGCACCCAGAAATGGGCAATTGCCGCCAATGCCATGTGCTGCAGGTGAGCGCGGGGCTTTTTGTTGAAACCGAATGGACTCAACCGGATCTCCCGCCGCGCGGGCGTCAAGCCATCCCCGGCGGGCCGTTGGAAATTCCGCACTCATTACAATTTCGCGAAAACTGCTTGGCCTGCCACGCCGGTCCGCAGGCGATCATTGAAATCCGTAGCTCGCATCCGGAACGCACCAACTGTTTGCAATGCCATGTGGTAGGGGACAACATGCAGTCGTTCAAATCCCAAATCGATCCTCGGGTAAAATAAATCCATGCTTAAAAAACTTTTTATCACAGGGTCGACGGCTCTGATGCTGATCGGATGTAGCCAAGAGCCGGAGCATACGTATTCCGAGCCGCTGAACCAGAGCGACTCGGTCCGGCAGGAGCTGATTTCCGATCACCGCGCGCAACCCGTCGCGATGCTGGGCTATGAGCATGTGTATGTCGCTGGCTCGGAAATTGAACGCAAAGATTGCGCCCGCTGCCATCAGCCTGGGGTGGAGCCGTATCGCGATGCATCGATGCCCCTTGGGCAGGATGCGCATTGGGATGTGGTCATTCATCATGCGGGCAGCATGGACTGTTTCTCCTGCCATAAACAGGAAGACCCCCGCCGTTTAGTTTCGGTGATCGATCAGGACGCCACGTTGGAGACGGCCTATTTACATTGTGGGAGCTGCCACAAAAATGAGCTTCAGTCTTGGCTCGGCGGCGCGCACGGTAAGCGCGTAACCGGATGGGATGGTGTGCGGATTATCGAGAACTGCACCGCCTGCCATAACCCGCACGCTCCGGCACGTGAAAAAGTGATTCCGGTGGCGCAACCGACCGTAACCCCCGATCGGGCAAAGAGGAATTAAGATGAAAGAGGGTTTAGAAAAGAATACGGAAAGTTGTTGCGCCGATATGGTGCTGAAGAAGAAAGGTTCGCGGCGTGGAGCGCTGGCCGCATTGCTGGGCGGAGCGGCCACGGCGGCGGCTTCGACCGCCGGCGCGGCGCTGGCAACGGAGGAGGAACGGGAGCTCAAGCGGATTAAGCGAAATGAGTTTTTTCAGAAATATTATCGCGCAATGACTGAAGAGGAGCGCGCCGCTACGGTGGCTCGTTTCGAACGAAAAACCAAACTGGAAACGGGAATGGATGTGCAAATTGATAGCACCTCCGCCCGCCCTGGCGTGTTGTTTGGCTATGCCTTTAATATCTCCAAATGCGAGGGGTCGCGCGAGTGCGTTGCAGCCTGCGTGCAGGAAAATAATCAAGATCGAACTAGCAATATGCAGTATATCAAGCTGTTTGAAATGGAAGGTGATATGGGGAGTGTGCACGGCGGTGACTCAGAATATTCCCATGAAACGCCGGTGGATGGAAAATACTATCTAGGCACTCAGTGTTTCCATTGCGAAAACCCGCCCTGCACAAAAGCCTGTCCAACGGGTGCCACGTGGAAGGAGGCCGATGGCATTGTGGTGGTTGACTATAATTGGTGCATCGGCTGCCGCTATTGCGAGGCAGCCTGTCCCTATTTCGCCCGCCGCTTTAATTGGAAAGAGCCGGAGGTGCCCGCCGAGGAAATCAACCCGAATCAACACTATTTGGGAAATCGAATGCGAACCAAAGGTGTGATGGAGAAATGCACCTTCTGCATTCAGCGGACTCGTAAGGGTCTTTCACCCGCTTGCGTCGAGGCCTGTCCTACTGGCGCGCGCGTTTTTGGAAACCTGCTTGACCCCGATAGTGAGATTCGCTGGATTCTTGCCCATAAAAAAGTATTTCGCCTGAAGGAGGACTTGGGCGCCGAACCTAAATTTTGGTACTACGCAGATTAATGCTATGAAAAAATTTGTTAAATTTATTTTCAGTGGATTGGCCGTGGTTTTTACCGGATCGGTAAAATATTACCTTTGGTTGGGCTTATTACTTTCCATGATGCTTGCCGGAGCGTATGGCTATTCCGTCCAACTCCGTGAAGGGTTAGTGGTCACTGGAATGCATGATCATGTGAGCTGGGGTATTTACATCAGCAATTTTATCTTCTTTGTCGGCGTCGCCTCGGGTGGCGTGATGTTGGTGATCCCCGCCTATATTATGAAAGACCGCGACTTTTTAAACGTGGTACTCATTGGCGAAGCATTGGCCGTTGCAGCTTTAATTATGGCGCTCTTATTTGTGCTGGACGACCTCGGCGTCGTGAGCCGCTTTTGGCACATGCTTCCCGTGATTGGATTTTTTCATTTCCCGCAATCGATGCTGACTTGGGACGTGCTCGTGCTCAACGGCTATCTTGTGCTTAACCTCGCGATCCCCGCTTACATTCTCTACTGCCGTTACCAAGGTAAAGAACCTGTAAAAAAAATCTACGTTCCCTTCGTCTTCCTTTCCGTTTTCTGGGCCTTCGGCATTCACCTTGTTACTGCCTTCCTACTCGTCGGTGCGCCGGATAAAAGCTTCTGGAGTTCAGCTATTCTTGGGCCGCGCTTTTTAGCCTCAGCATTCACTGCCGGCCCCGCGCTGACCATTATTGTATTTAGCCTCATCCGCAAAAATTCCGTATTTAAAATTTCGGACGATACCATCCACAAACTCTCACTAATTCTCATGTTTGCGGCCTATGCTAACCTCATCATGTTGTTTTCCGAAATTTTCAAAGAATTCTATTGGAGCTCCGAGCATTCTGCCCACGCCCGCTACCTCTACTTTGGGTTGGATGGCCACCATGCCGTTACCCCCTTCATATGGAGTGCCGTCGTGAGCAATGTACTCGCCACCGTGTTGATTTCATTCCGATCATTACGCGAAAATCACGCGGTACTCGTTCCCGCCTGCCTCGTTCTTTTCATCGCTATCTGGGTCGAGAAAGGGTTGGGGCTGGTGATCCCAGGCTTTATTCCCTCCTCGCTCGGTGAGATTGTCGAGTATCTGCCCACATGGGTAGAAACCCTCGTCACGGTCGGCATTATTGGCTTTGGGTTGTTTATCCTCACGGCGCTACTTAAGGTGTTCATCCACGTGGAAACAGGTGCGATCAGCAGTAGCGGAGGAACCTCTGCCCTTGCCGCAGAAATGGATATGGCCATCAATAAAAGACTCAAAATATAAGTATACCTCCTATGATTCGATGTCCCAATATGCTGATGGTGGGGGCCGCTGGGCGAAACTTAGGTAAAACTACATTTATCTGCCGTGCGATCGAACGGCTCTCGAAGACACAACCGGTGGTGGCCATCAAGGTGACGGCTTTTGATGATATCGACGGGAAGATCATCACGGAAACCGCGCGGTGCAATACCTATAAGACGCTAGAAGGGCGTTTCATGATTACGCATGAAGGCGAGGGGTCGGGTGCGAAGGATACGCATCGGATGTTCCACGCTGGGGCCGAAAAGGTGTACTGGATTCGCACGCTCAAGAGTGCGCTGGATGAGGCTCTGCAAGCCCTGTTCGATCAAATTCGTGCCGATGGCGTAACGCTTGAAAGTACATGCATTATCTGCGAGTCCAATAGCGCACGCAAATCGGTCGAGCCCGGATTGTTCTTGGTTATACGCGACGCGGGCGACGACTTTAAACCCTCTTGCACTGAGGTTTACGACGAGGTGGATCGTGTTATTTTATTTCATGGCGATGGCTGGGAAGTTGATCCCGATGAACTCGACTTTTCCGAGGCTCGCTGGCGGCTGCCCGAAGACGCGACGGCCATCATTCTTTCCGGCGGTCAAAGCAGGCGAATGGGGTGCGATAAAGGATTACTTCAAATCGACGGGATTCCTTTAATCGAAAAAATTTCAGGGCAGTTACGCGGTAATTTTCGCGAGGTTATCGTGAGCGGAGATCCGAAAAAATATAATTTTCTTCAGCTCCGAACGGTACCCGACCTTGAGCCCGCTCGCGGTCCATTGATGGGATTGCTCGCTACGCTCCGAGCATCCAATTCGGAGCTGAATTGGGTGACTACCTGTGACATGCCTGAGCCTAATATATCGTTTGTGCGCAGGATGATTCGTCATATGGGTGACTATGATGCCGTTGTTCCCGTCGACGCCGACGGCTGGAAGCAGTCCCTGATTGGCCTGTACCGCAAAGGGGTGGTCGGAATGATCGAGCAGCAGATCGCGGCAGGTAACTGGGCGATACGTGACTTGCTTCCCCCGCTTCATGTTCGATACATTCCTCTCACATCCGGCTGGTACCGGAACCTCAACACGAAAAAAGATTATCAGGATTATTTGAACTATGGGCATGATTTCATTTGACGACGCTTTCGATATTGTATCTGCACATCGGCTCGATGTGGGGGTGGAACCGCTTTCAATCCATCACTGCGTAGGCCGCATCCTCGCGCAAGACGTGGCATCAGATATTGATTTTCCGCCGTTCGACAAGTCGGCGATGGATGGATATGCCTGCCGGGCTGAAGATCTATTCGAACCTTTGGATGTTCTGGAAACTATTGCCGCCGGAATACCCCCAACAAAAATCGTTGGGGTGGGGCAGTGCTCGAAGATCATGACCGGGGCAAAAATCCCGGAAGGGTCGGATTGTGTTTTTATGATCGAACAAGCCGAGGAACTGAATGGCGACCGAGTGCGCTACACGGGTAAAAAGGTGCCGGGTAATATTTGCCGCCAGGCCGAAGATGTTAAAGCGGGAGATGTGATTCTCACGACCGGCACAAAAATTGAGCCGGCACACATTGCGGTGCTGGCCGGAGTGGGCTGTGTGGTCCCCGTTGTGGCGAAGCATCCCAAGGTGGGTATTCTTGTGACGGGTAGCGAGCTGGTCGATCCCTCCCGGAAGCCGTCCGAAGCGCAAATTCGCGAGACCAATGGATACCAGTTGCGCGCCCAGCTTGATACGCTCGGCCTGGGTTGTAGCTATTATGGCGTGATTGAAGATAATGAAATGAAGATTGAGGCCTCCCTGTTGCAGGCGATGGGCGAGAACGACGTGGTGCTCATTTGTGGCGGTAGCTCGGTGGGCGATTTTGATTTTGTGCCGGTGTTATTTGAACGGCACTGCGACCCCATGCTAATCGAGAAGATTGATATTAAGCCGGGTAAGCCACTGATGTTTGCCACTCATTCTGGCGGAGTGTGCTTTAGCATGCCGGGCAATCCGGTTTCGACCTATGTGTTGATGGAGCTGTTGGTGAAGCCCTACTTGCTCAAGTCGATGGGTGCCCCTGCTTCTCCGTGTATCGTGCGGATGAAATTAAACAAGGATCTGAAGGTCCGGTGCGTCCGGCGCAAAACCTTTATTCCCGTGCGGCTGGTCGGTGGCGGTATCGAGCGGATCGAATTCCATGGCTCGGCACACATCCATGCTATGTGTAATGCCGACGGGCTGGTGGCCTTGCCGGAAGGCGAGAGTTTCTACGAAGCGGGAAGCTGGATCGAGGTTCAACTTTTTTAATCCTGTATATGAATGTAGCCCTTTGAGAGGATAACCATGAAAAAACTTTCACACATTGGCGATGATAACCGACCGAGCATGGTCGATGTCAGCGATAAGCCGCAGCAGAAACGCACCGCCATAGCGCGCGGCTTTATTAAGTTACAGCCGGAAACGCTGGCGCTGATTGGTGATAACAAGATGAAGAAGGGCAACGTGTTATTGATCGCCGAGCTGGCTGGGGTGCAATCGGCCAAGCAGACGAGTCATCTCATTCCGCTTTGTCATCCGTTGCTGCTCTCAAAAATTGATGTTAAGGCCGCCGCTGAGGAGGAAGGTATTTCGGTAGAGGCGATGGTGGTTTGTACGGGTCAGACCGGCGTCGAAATGGAGGCTCTGACGGCGGTGAGCATCGCGCTACTGACGATTTACGACATGTGCAAGGCAGTCGATTCAATGATGCTCATGGGCGGTATCGTACTCGTTGATAAAGTAAAGGAAGATGTCTGATGGATGACGTATTGACCGGTAAGGCGCTAAAGATCTCGCCCAAGATTCGAATTATTACGTTGAGCGACCGTGCTTCGGCGGGGGAATATGAAGATCTCAGTGGTCCTGAAATCGAGAAACTGCTCATCGCCGAATTCAAAGCTACGTCCTGGCGCATTACGGTGGAGCGGGTTCTGATTCCTGACGAGGCCGCACCCTTGAAGCAGGAGATTGAGCGGGCGACGAAAGAGGGGGTTGATATCCTTTTCACGACGGGGGGAACCGGAATTGGTCCGCGCGATATTACGCCCGATGTGGTGGGTCCGATGCTTGACCGAGAGATTCCCGGAATCATGGAATTTATTCGCATGAAGCATGGCGAGCGGCTACCCAGTGCACTGCTGAGCCGCTCGGTGGCTGGCACGATGGGGGAAATGCTGGTCTTCACTTTGCCCGGTAGCGTCAAGGCCGTGCGCGAATATATTGCGGAAATTCAACGTATTTTGCCGCATAGCTTGCTGATGTTACGTGGGATTGATTCACACTAAGGGGGAATGGAAATGAGTGAATTCATTAAAGGGATTTGTCACTTCGGCCTGTCGGTTACTGATCTAGATGAATCGATAGAATTTTATACAAAGGTGCTGGGGTTGGAACTGAGCGAACGCCGCGAAAAGGATGCCTTCCTGAACATTGGCTCGGATGACGTGCTGGCCTTGATTCAGTATCCGGGAGGGGTGACTCAGTTCGATGCCGAGATGCGCCCGAAAAATTGGGGTAAGGCGTTTACGCATTTTGGGCTATCGGCAGAATCGGTGAAAGCAGTCTTTACGTTTCAGGACTATTTAGAAAAACACGGCGTGAAGATCGTGAAAGAGGCTTACGAGCGTTGGGATGGGGCCAGCCTCTATCTCCTTGATCCGAATGGATATACGCTGGAGTTTATTTATTTTTCGTCCAAAAAATCTTCTACAGCCTGAAGGATTTCAGGGATATCGTCGACGGTGACTTCGGAAAACCAGATGCGTTGGGGATAGATCATGATATTGGGGCCGGCTTCGCATACGCCGAGGCAACTGGATTCACAGACCCGCGCCACTTTTTTCCAGCCGAGGGTTTTGATTTCGCTTTTCAATAGGCTCCGAATCTCTTCAGCGCCATCGTTGCCGCAGGATGTTCGCCCCTCATCACGAGATTTAACACAAACGAAGATGTGGCATTTATACGGAGATTTGTGCTGTTTCATGATCTGGATTCCTATGGGTTAATCAAAAGGGGGGCAGTGTGATCGTCACGTATGAGAAATGAAAGGTAAATTGCCGAGGTTCATGGAAAGAACGCTGGTATGCTTGACGATTCTTTACATGAACTCACTACTGTCCCAACGTTTAAGCGAATAATTGATGCAAAGCACCTAAAATGAACTTGTTACACATAAAACTTACTCTTGCCGACTTGAATCGGATTTCGGGATATGATCGCGCCCTTTCAGGGAGGGCGAACGATGTATTCCGGAGCAACGGTCTTTTCACAG
>JAJRRI010000074.1 GCA_024279685.1 Verrucomicrobiota bacterium
CCGCCATAGCGGCAGACGATGTCGGCCTCGCGCGCGGATTTCTTTAATAGGTCGGCGAACTTCTGCAAGGCCTCATCGCCCGCACGGTGTCCATGGGTATCATTGATGGATTTAAAATTATCGATATCGAAGAGGACGAGGCTGAGTTCGCGCTGATAGCGGGAGGCGGCCGCCAGGTGGTCGGCGAGGGTTTCGTCGAAGTAGCGGCGGTTGTAGAGCCCTGTTAATCCATCGCGAGTGGCTTGTTCGTTCAGGGAAAGAAAGGCGAGCCAGAGGGGAATGTTCATTTCCGATTTCCGATTTTTGATTTGAGAAATTAGATTCAGGGGTAGAAGAAGAGTCTAGCGTAGGTGTAGGCAATGAGCTCGCCAAGAACGGAACGAACGCCTTCGCTATAGGTGTACCAGTTATGGGCATTGTATGAATAGGGTTCAAGGCTGGTTACGCCGACCGAATAGTCGGAACCGAGCGCTTTTTGAAATAGCATACGACTCCGCCGCCCATGAGGGCCTACCGTAACGAGGTGGATATTGGTTTCCTGTAGATTGAAGGTCATGAAGCTTTGCCGCAAGGCCACGGCCGCGAGATAGGTCCGGTCCTTTTTGGTTTCATCGGCGACGGTGACTCTAATTTGCGCATCGGGGATGCCCATGGCGCGTAGTCGGTGGGCGGTCATTTCGGGATACGATTTAAATTGCTGGATGTAGCTTCCCGTTTCAATGGGAACTCCGGTGCAGATAATTTTCGAATAGGTTCCTGCTTTATAAAGCGTCACCGCTTCGTCGAGGGCGAAGTCGTGGATCCATCCTTCGATCACCATCAGGCCGTGGTGTGGCGGAGCTTTCGGCGCGAGAAAGGGATAGAGATTGATTAGAAAAGTGAAGGCGGAACCTACGATAAGGATTGCCATGAAGAGCCCGCCCCGCCAAGTTAATCGCTTTCCGTGATGAGGCTGGGTCAGTGCAAATTTCATCCGATCTATATAGCATGGGCAAGGGGGCTGAAAAACAAGAAACTTCTTTCGCGAAGGGGTTGACACACCTATTCGGCTACTATAACTTCCCGCCCTTGTACTTTTTATCGAAATCCATTGAGAGGACGTTTTACAATGAAAACTTTTGTGCCCAAAGAGGCTGATATTGTACGTGAGTGGTTCGTGGTTGATGCCGCAGGAAAAACGACGGGTCGTTTGGCGGTTGTGATTGCGAATACGTTGCGCGGACGCAACAAGCCCACCTATACGCCGCACGTTGATGTCGGTGCGTTTGTAATCGTGCTTAATGCCGAAAAAATTAAACTGACCGGAAATAAAGAAGAAAAGAAGATCTACCAGGACTACTCCGGGTATTCCAGTGGTCGCACCGAAACCAAGGCAAAGGATATCCGCGCCAAGAATCCGGAGCGGATCATCACCCAGGCGGTCAAAGGCATGTTGCCGGTCAATCGCCAGAGTCGCCAAATCCTAACCCGTCTGAAGGTCTACGCCGGTGCCGAGCACCCGCATGCCGCACAGCAGGTTAAGGAATTAGAATTTAACGGATAAGACAGGAAAACGATCATGGCTAAGAAAGATACCTTAGAACTCGCCGCAACCGGCCGCCGTAAAACCTCCATCGCACGCGTGCGTATGCGGGAAGGTACCGGAAAAATGACCATCAATGGGCTGGAAACGGACGCCTACTTCCAAACGGCCATGCAGCGGGAATTGCTCAAGAAGCCATTCATCACTGCGGATGTGGTTGGTAAATTTGATGTGATTGCCACCGTGAAAGGCGGCGGAAAATCTGGACAGTGCGGCGCAATCGTTCACGGGGTTTCCCGTGCATTAGCCGGTTCCGACGAGGAATTGCGCGACGTACTTAAGAAAGCCGGTTTCCTGACCCGCGATGCTCGCGTGAAAGAACGTAAAAAGCCGGGTCAGCCGGGTGCACGTAAACGGTTCCAGTTCTCCAAGCGTTAACCGCTCGGAGCAACCCCGTTGCAAAAGCCTCCCGGATTCGGGGGGCTTTTTTTATGATCGAATATAAATGTAGCTTCCAGTTCCGTTGTTCCGGTTCCGTTCTGTCGCAACGGAGCTGGAAGCTCCGTCTACGTTCGCTCAATCTGAACTACCGCCTGAAGTTGGAATCCAAAGGGAGCGTTCTAGGCGGTCTATGTTTATGTTGTTATGGAGTTGAACTCCTGAATTACATAAGTTAAACTTGCCAGATGATCAAGCGCGACATCGAACGAGAGTTGAAAGTTTTGGCTGGGGAATATCCGGTTGTGACTCTTCTGGGCCCGCGGCAGGCAGGAAAGACCACGCTGGCGAAAATGGTTTTTCCGGACTATGCCTATTCAAATTTGGAGATTCCCGAGGTGCGGGAGCGAGCAATTTTGGATCCAAAAGCCTATTTGTCTGGGTTTTCCGGGCCGGTGGTGTTGGATGAGATTCAGCGGGCTCCCGAGTTGTTAAGCTATATTCAAGCCATAGTGGATGAGGACGAGCAAGCGGGGCAGTTTATTCTGATGGGTTCGCATCAGTTGCGGGTTCGCGAAGCGGTTTCCCAGTCTTTGGCGGGTCGCACCGCAATTTTAAACCTGCTTCCGCTCTCTATTTCCGAACTGACGGGGGCGGGGTTCGAATTCACGGGGTTTGAGGAATATGCCTTTCGCGGATTTCTGCCCCGTGTTTATGCGCGGTCGTTGCGTCCCGCAACGGCCTACTCGAATTATTACCAAACCTATGTGGAACGCGATGTGCGCCAATTGATTCACTTGAAGGATGTGTCGCTGTTTGAAAAATTGCTTAAGCTGATGGCTGGGCGTGCGGGGCAGTTGGTGGATTATGGGTCGTTGGCGAACGATGTAGGGGTGGACTCGAAAACCATTCGAAATTGGCTTTCGATTCTTGAGGCTTCATTCGTTTTATTTAAACTACCTGCTTATTTTGAGAATTTTGGGAAGCGGGTTATCAAGGCTCCCAAATATTATTTTATCGATGTGGGGTTGCTCTGTTTTCTATTGGGGATTCGCAAGGCGGAGCAGATTGTCCGTGATCCGCTGGTTGGCTCCATTTTTGAGAATTTGATGGTCATGGAATGCCTCAAAAGCCGGACGAATCAAGGCCGTTTGCCGGATCTGTATTATTTCCGGGATAGCAATGGAAATGAAGGGGATGTAGTTTTGCAGAACGGACGAACGCTTAGTGCGATTGAAATTAAATCGGCCTCGACGTTTTCTGCGGCGCAGTGGAAAGGACTTCGCCAGTTTAAAAAAATAGCTCCGAATGTAGGAGAATCCTATCTGGTCTATAATGGGGATTCCTATGCGTTGGGCGATGGTATTGAGGCGGTTCACTATAAAGAGGTCGGCCCAATCTTCAATCCTTCTGAACCGTTAAAAATCAAAAAATAGGACCCCTAATATGTATTCAAATCTAAAATTACCACAAGGCTTCAAATGCGCCGGGATCGCGGTCGGGATTAAATCCGCCGGCGTCAAAGATATGGCGCTCATTCTTTCAGAAACATCGGCCTCTGCTGCCGGGGTCTTTACTACGAACCAGGTTTGCGCCGCACCGGTTAAAGTGTGCCGTGAACACCTCAAGCACGGAACGGCGCGGGCGATCGTGATGAATTCAGGCATTGCTAATGCCTGCACGGGTGCGGCGGGAATGGTGGCCGCGCGGAGCATGGCGCTCGAGAGCGCCAACGTGATCGGTTGCGAGCCGCAGGAAATCTTTGTCTGCTCCACGGGGCGGATCGGGCCGGAGTTGCCGCTCGATAAAATCTCCAAAGGGGTCGAACTATTATTTAATGTTGCGACGGGCGAGCAGGTACAAGAAACCGCCGAGGCGATGATGACGACGGATACGCGCCCGAAGGTGACGACCGCCGAAGTACAGATCGAGGGGAAATCGATCCAGATTGTTGGCTTTGCCAAGGGCGCGGGCATGATTGAACCGAATATGGCGACGATGCTTTCGTTTATCACTACCGATGCAGCGGTCGATCCGCAAGCGTTGCAGACGGCCCTGAAAAAAGCGGTTGATCTGAGTTTTAATCGGATCTCCGTCGACGGCGACCAAAGTACAAACGATACCGTGCTCGCGCTGGCCAATGGTGCGTCGGGCAATGCAGTGCTTACTTCCGCTTCGGCAGATTGGGATGTATTTTCTTTAGCACTGAACAATGTCTGTCACGAGCTGGCGATGATGATTGTGCACGACGGTGAGGGCGCGGATAAATTTGTGACCGTGAATGTGACGGGAGCCCGTTCCGATGAAGAAGCCAACCTTGCGGCGCGGGCAGTGGCCAACTCGTTGCTGAATAAAACGGCCTGGGCGGGGAGCTATCCCAATTGGGGGCGGGTGATGGATTCGGTCGGCTATTCCCAGGCGAAGGTGGATGAGGACCAAGTTTCCATTCACTACGACGAGGTGCAAGCGGTGGCCCATGGCATGCGGTCGAACGTTCCGCAAGAGGAATTGATTAAGGTGGTTTCCCAAACTGATTTTGCTATAAACATTGATCTGCATCTCGGCGAGGGGAAGGCCACCGTCTATACCTGCAACTGTACCGAGGAGTATGTGCGTATTAACGTGACGTAAATGATCAATGAACGTTTTTTTTGAATTTCACAAGGTAGTGAGAGGATTGCAGGATCGGAAGGTCAAGTATGCCGTTATTGGCGGTGTGGCGATGGCATTTCATTCCTATGCGCGGTTTACCAAGGATATTGATATTTTGACGGCAGCGAGCGAGCTGGATGCGATTAGTGAAATATTGGAGACGGAAGGGTATAGGCCTTCAGGCGAGCCTTGGTCATTTAAAAACCAGCTGACATTACACCGTTTTTGGAAGATTGATGAGAGCGATGAAATGGTTGTGGATATTCTCGTTGCAGGTTGCGAGCGGCACGATCAAATTATTAATGAGGCACTGAAAGCCTATTCGAAACATACGGGATCGGTTTTTGTGGCAAAGAAAGAGGATTTGATTTGGCTGAAAGAGCAACGGAACTCCCCGTTGGATAAGGCGGATATTGAGATATTGAAAAATAAAGACGATGAGTGATTTTGACCATATATTGAAGGAGTTGGGCGAACTCTATGAGTTTAATCGCGAGATTCAAAAATTTAAATTTTTGAACAAGGCGGCCTATGAGGCGATTGATTCGGTCGGTCTGGTAGCAGAAGAGTCGCCAGAATACAAAACAGGAAATGATAGATGAACAAGTTTATTGAAAAGGCCGCCGCGCTGACCGAAGCACTCCCTTTCATTCAGCAGTTCCGCGGTGAGATCGTGGTGGTGAAGCTGGGGGGCAGCATTATGGAACACGAAGAGGGCTACCGACGGATCATGCAGGACATTGCCTTCATGGAATGCGTCGGGCTACTTCCGGTGGTGGTGCATGGCGGCGGAAAGGCGATTTCGCGGTCGATGAAGGCGGCTAATATTGCGCCCAACTTTGTACACGGTCTACGCGTAACCGACGACGCAACCACTCGCGTGGTGGAGCAGGTGCTCAATCACGAGGTGAATCCTCGTTTGGTGGAGATTATCCAGCAGTCCCACGGGAAGGCGCGTGGGATCCACGGCGAAGATATTCTTCGAGTGGATAAGATGACGGGAAAAGATCCGGTAACTGCAGAGCCGTTGGATTGGGGCTATGTTGGAAAAATAAACCACGTGGATGTTGAGCCGATTAAAGCCTACTTAAAGTCGGAGATCGTTCCGGTGATCACGCCGTTGGGGCGGGGGGCGGACGGTCATCTTTACAATATTAATGCCGACGATGCCGCCACGGCGGTGGCCTGTGCGCTGAACGCGCGCAAGCTGGTCTTTTTAACGGATGTGCCCGGTGTATTACTCGATTTGGAGGACAAGACGTCCTTGATTTCATCGCTCCATTTGAGCGAGGTGAATGAATTAATGGATCGCGGGGTGATTACCGGCGGGATGTTGCCGAAGATTAAGGGCATGATGAGTGCCGTCGAGTCTGGCATCAGAAAAGTGCATATTATCGATGCCTCGATGCCGCATTCACTCCTGTTGGAATTGTTCACGAGTGAAGGGGTTGGAACAGAGATTACAAAGTAGAACCCTAGAATAGGAGCCCTGAAACGGGGAATTTGAAATGAAAACAGCAGAGATTTCCGACTTACAAAAAGAGTACCTCATGCCAACCTATGCCCCGGGCATTGCCTTGGTGAAAGGGCTAGGTTCCTCTGTTTGGGATGCGGAGGGAAACGAATATCTCGATTTTGTGTCGGGCATTGCCGTAACCAATATTGGCCATAGCCACCCGGCTCTGGTGCAGGCCGTTCAGGATCAGGTTGAGACGCTCGTGCATGTCTCCAACCTCTACTATAATGAGAAGCAACCGCAGCTCGCCCAGGCATTGGCCGAACACTCGGGACTGCCGGGTGCAAAATGTTTTTTCTGCAACTCGGGAGCGGAGGCCAACGAGGGCTTGATTAAATTGGTACGGTTGTGGGGGAGCGACCAAGGCAAGTATGAAATCATCACCATGCAGCAGTCATTCCACGGGCGGACGCTCGCCACGCTGACCGCGACGGGTCAGGAAAAGGTGAAGACCGGCTTCGGTCCACTCCCGGAAGGATTCGTCCACGCAAACTTCAACGACCTTCAATCCATCAAAGAGGCGATTACACCCAAGACTGCTGCGGTGTTGGTGGAAGCCCTGCAAGGCGAAGGCGGAGTGATTCCGGCCGACCCCGAGTTTATGTCTGGCCTGCGGACGCTGTGTGATGAACAGGGAATTTTACTCCTGTGCGATGAAGTGCAGACCGGAATGGGACGGACGGGAAAATGGTTTGGTTTCCAAAACTACGGAGTCCAGCCCGATGCCTTTTCGTTAGCGAAAGGGCTCGGCAACGGCTTCCCGATCGGTGCGATTGTGGCCGGTGAGACGTTGGCCAATACCTTCCAAGTGGGGCATCATGCCACGACCTTTGGCGGCACGCCACTGGCCTGTGCGGCGGCTCTTGCGGTGATTAAGGTGGTGGAAGAAGAGGCTCTGCTGGAAAATACGCTGCAAAAAGGGGCCTGTTTGGTGGACGGGCTGTGCGAAATTGCGGTGAAACATAAGTCATGGATTTCTGAGGTTCGCGGGCTGGGCTTGCTACTTGGACTTGTGCTGGATGTCTCGGCCCTACCCCTCCAGAAAAAATTGCAGGAAAAAGGTCTACTTGCGCTGGCCACAGCAGGTAATGTCCTCCGGTTATTGCCCCCGCTCAATGTCTCGCAGGAGGAGATCGATCAGGCTTTGGCGTTGATTGGCGAAGCCTGCGAAGAACTGGAAATGAAACAGGTGCGAGCGTAAATTTTAAATTTTTAAAACTAAAGGAGAATAAAAAATGGCTTATGATTTAACAGGGAAAGTAAAGCTGGTTCAGGACGCACAGACCTTTGGTAGTGGGTTCACGAAGCGCGAAATGGTTGTGATTGTTGAAGACGGAAAATATCCGCAGGAAATTAATCTGGAATTCATTCAGGACAAGGTCAGCCTGCTCGATCAAATTGAAGTAGGGCAGGAAGTAACCGTTACCTTCGATATCCGTGGGCGCGAATACAACGGCCGCTATTTCAACAACCTCCAAGGCTGGAAAATCCAGGCCAACGGAGCCGCCGCTCCTGCGCCAACGGCCGCCGCGGCCGATAAACCCCCGGTTTCGGATAAAGATGTCCCTGCCGATTTTAATGACTACGAAGACGATATTCCCTTTTAGTCCAGCGGTATGGAACCGGCAGTAGCCCAAAGTAAAGAGGTTATAATTCCAGCAGTCAGGGCTTCACCCTGAGAAATCATACGAGGAGTTAGCGATGAAAAAGCAAGCGGGCTGATGCGGTTGTGGGAAGATTGAATATACGATCGAAGGCGAGCCGATCAATACGGCCTTTTGCTATTGCAATGAATGTCAAAAACACACCGGCTCTGATAAATGGTTCGGTCTTTGGATCCCCGTGGATCGATTTGAATTCACCCAAGGTAACCCGGTTACTTTTACTCGAAAGGGCGACTCGGGTCACGATATGAACCATCAGTTTTGTGGGGATTGCGGCTGCACGTTGGCGATCGAAGTCACGTTTGGAAACTTTTATTCTGTGGCTGCTTCCACGCTAATGGAAGGGTCATTTTCCCCCAACATGGCGATCTACACGGGGTCGGCTCCCGACTGGGCCGTATTCCCTGACGGAGTTCCTCGGTTTGATGTGCTACCACCTGAAATAACTACGGAATGATACCGCTCTGGCGCAGTTTGGCTTTATCCAAGCAAGGCTTGGATTCGCCGACTTCAATCAGTGCCCACTCCTCGATGCGAGCGTGATGACTGCGATGAAAGAAGAAAAGCAACTGGCGTAATTATTTCTTTCTATTTCAGAGATCCAGACGGTATCTTAATCGAAGTGGTGAATCTGACTCCCGCGCATTTCGTTCCCGAAGGTTGCGTTGAGAGGTTGGATTGAAACATGACTTCCCTATCTAACAGATGAAAACGGAGATTCTAAAATGAAAGTGATACTCGCCTATTCCGGTGGACTTGATACCACCGTGCTACTCACCTGGTTGCAGGAAAAATATGACGCCGAAGTGATCTGCTATTGCGCCAATGTCGGGCAAGAAGAGGAGCTGGACGGCCTCGAAGAAAAAGCGCTTAAACACGGTGCGGTGAAGTGTTATGTGGACGATGTGCAGGACGAATTTGCTGCCGACTATATTTTCCCGATCATGCAGGCTAACGCAATTTACGAAGGGACGTACTTGCTCGGCACTTCGATTGCCCGCCCGCTGATTGCTAAGCGTATGATTGATATCGCCATTGCAGAAGGCGCGGAAGCGATCTGCCACGGCGCCACCGGCAAGGGCAACGATCAGGTTCGCTTCGAGCTGACGGCGTATGCACTCAAGCCCGATGTAAAAGTTATTGCCCCTTGGCGCATGCCGGATGAGTTTGCCTTTGAAGGTCGGCCCGACATGATTAAATATTTGGAAGAGCGGGGCATTCCCACCTCCGTCTCCGCCGCGAAGCCTTACAGCATGGATCGTAATATGTTGCACATCAGCTTCGAAGGTGGGATTCTGGAAGATCCGTGGAATGAGCCGGATGAAGCCATGTGGTGCATGACCAAGCCGCTCAGCCAAGCTGCCGACGAACCTGAAACGATCGAGGTCCGTTTTGAGAAGGGGATTCCCGTGGCCGTGAATGGCGAAAAACTCAGCCCGGCCACCCTGCTTAAAAAGCTCAATGCGTTGGGTTGCGAGCATGCGGTGGGTCGCATCGATATTGTTGAAAATCGCTTCACAGGAATGAAAGATCGCGGGGTATATGAAACGCCCGGCGGAACGATCCTTCATCACGCTCACCGCGCGCTCGAATCGATTACGATGGATCGCGAAGTGATGCATCTACGCGACTCGCTCATTCCTAAATATGCGGAGCTCGTCTACAATGGATTTTGGTTTGCGCCCGAGCGTGAAATGCTTCAGGCCGCGATTTTACAGAGTCAAGAAACGGCCTCCGGCGATGTTCGCCTGAAGCTCTACAAAGGCGGGGTGCATGTGTGTGGCCGTCGCTCACCTTACTCGCTCTATAGCCCCGAGTTGGTTAGCTTCGATGAAGCGGGCGGGTATGATCAGTCCGACGCGACCGGTTTTATTAAGCTTAACGCTCTGCGCCTGCGAGTCGGCGCTACGATGAAAGCTCAAAATAAGGCCTAATGTTAAGAGCATTCGAATCCGGTAGGGACGGCTCTCCGAGCGGTCCGCCCGCTCGAACGGCATTCCAGTAAAGCTCGGATAGCGTGGCTTGTCCACCGAGGGCGCGCTCGCCACGTGAGCCGAGTTGGCCTCGGCAACGTGGCCTCACTCGGGCGATCGAGCTCTACCTTTTATTTTTCGGAGGGGCTGGGTGATGAGGGTTGTGGTCCACCGGCATTGGGTTTTCCCTCGACGGAATTATTATAAAATCGCTGGGTGGGGTAGGCGAGGTCGATGTTCGTGGTGGCGGCAAAGGCGGTGAGAATATCCTTCCAAATCTGGCTTTCGGAGCTGCGTCGTTTCCGAGGATCGCAGAGATAGCGGATGGTGAGGGTGACGCCGTGGTCGGCGACGGAGGTCCAGACGATGGGTGTGAGGTGGCGGAAGTAGATCAGGAATTTACGGGCGGCTTTTCGGACTTCTTTTTCGGCCTGTTTGTTGTGGATGGCGGAGTGCTGCTCCGCGATTTTATTGAGCAATTGTTCCGCATCTTCCCAGTTGCTTTCAAAGGTGATGGTGATGGGGATTTCGTTCCAGATAAAGTTAAACCCTTGTGCGTAGTTGGCTACGGCGCGGGTGAAGACCAGACCGTTTGGAATGTGGATGATCCGTCCGGTGCTTTGGTCGGCATCGACCCAGTTTCCGATTTCTAATAGGGTAAATGCGAAGGGTCGCAAGTCGATGACATCGCCGGCATGGTCGCCGATTTGGATACGGTCGCCCATGACAAAGGGTTGTCGTCCGGCAATAAAAAGCCACGCAGCGAGGTTGGTCAATGGATCTTTGAGCGCAATGGCCAGACCAGCCGAGACTAGTCCCAAATAGGCGCCGATCCCTGTTTTTTCTTCGATCCAAATGGCGAGTAGAACAATCGCGCTGAGGGTGATTATGGTGTAGGTATAGCTTTTGCGCGCCAGATACCGTTTCGCGGGGTCTTCAATCCGTTGTTCCGTAATTTTTGAAAGGATCCGGAGAAGGGCTGCGGTGGCCAAAATAGTCAGTAGCGAAAGTATGGTGTTGAAATGCAGGGGCGAGCCTAACTCTAGGTTCTTAAGCCAATCAATGAGTTGATGCCAATATTCCATGGTGAGGGCTCCTTTTAAACCAATATGCCACGCTAGAAATAATTTAGCACGAAACGTTTCCTTTGCAAGGGCTGGCTCCTTTCCTTTGCTTTTTACCTACAAGTAGACTGCAAATTATCGGTTCAACCGTTGGAAATACAAGGGGGTTGTGTATAGTCGCGCGCATTGATTTTAGGAGTGGCTATGTCTGATAAAACTTTTCCATTGAACAAAGAGCAATTGAAAGCGCTGACCGAGCGTTTCCCGACGCCGTTCCATATCTATGACGAAAAGGGGATTCGTGAGAATGCCCGGCAGTTGAGGGCGGCATTTTCGTGGAATGCGGGCTTTAAGGAATATTTTGCGGTGAAGGCCGCTCCGAATCCATACCTGATGAAGATTCTCAAGGCCGAGGGGTTTGGGTCGGATTGCTCGTCGTATCCGGAGCTGTTGCTTTCGGAGAGCGTCGGTGTGGTGGGTGAGAATATTATCTTCACTTCGAACGACACGCCCGCTTACGAATATAAAAAGGCCAAAGAACTCGGTGCGATCATCAATCTCGATGATCTCTCGCACATCCAATATCTGGAAGACGAAGTTGGTCTTCCGGAACTGATTTGCTGTCGCTATAACCCCGGGCCACTCAAGGGCGGCAATGCTATTATTGGGCACCCGGAGGAGGCGAAGTATGGCTTTACCCGCGCGCAATTATTCGAGGGTTATCGCCTATTGCGCGATAAGGGTGTGAAGCGTTTTGGCCTGCATACGATGGTGGCGTCGAATGAATTAGACGGGGCCTATTTTGTGGAAACGGCGCAGTTGTTATTTGAACTCGTGGGGGAACTCTCTGCCGAACTGGGTATTGAATTTGAATTTGTGAACATTGGCGGCGGGATTGGTATTCCGTATAAACCGGAAGAACAGGCCGTTGATCTTGAGGCGGTAGGCGAAGGCATCCGCAAGCTCTACGAAAAGTGGATTGTGGACAAAGGACTGAAGCCGCTCGACCTGCGTATGGAATGCGGGCGGATGGTAACGGGGCCGTATGGCTATCTCGTCAGCCGTGTATTGCACAAGAAGAATACCTACAAGCAGTTTGTTGGACTGGATTCCTGTATGGTGGACCTCATGCGGCCGGGAATGTATGGGGCCTATCACCACATTACCGTCGTTGGAAAAGAGGAAGCTCCGTGCGATTTTGTCTGCGATGTCACCGGTTCGCTCTGTGAAAACAACGACAAGTTTGCGATTGATCGGGCGATCCCTCAGGTAGATATTGGCGATTGGGTCGTCATTCATGATGCGGGTGCGCATGGCCATTCCATGGGCTTTAACTACAACGCCAAGCTACGATCGGCGGAACTGTTGCTCCGCGAAAATGGCGAGGTCATTAAAATTCGCCGCGCGGAAACCGTGGAAGACCATTTTGCGACATTGGATTTTGAAGGGTTAAGAGGGTTTCAGGCATAAGGCCACTAGGCGCTAGGGAATAGCATGAGCGTGCAGATAGGATGATGTAAGGGATACGTATAAGGTATGTATCGAAATTGAAAAAATGCTTATAACGTTAATCATGAAGTTGCGAGTGAAGATTAAAAAATAGCACTTGTGCTTAATAGCCGATTGCCTTCTTCCCTCAAGATACGCTTGAACTTTGCGCAGAAATCTAAAAGATGCTCATTACGTTGCCTTCAAAGTTTCACACCAAGACAGCAGACTAGTCCACTAGTGCCCATGGCCTAGTGCCTATTGCCTTTAAATAATCGGAGATTATGATCATGTATTTTACAGGAGTATACACCGCATTGGTGACGCCATTTAGACCGAATGGAGATATTGATTTTGAGAAGTTGGAAGAGCTGGTTGAATTTAATATTGCAGGTGGAGTCGCGGGTCTTGTGCCGGTCGGAACGACGGGCGAATCACCGACTCTGGATGCCGATGAGCATCTGAAGGTGATTGAAACCGTGGCCATGACGGTAGCGGGACGTTGCAAAATTATCGCGGGTACTGGGGCAAACTCAACCGCGGAGGCGGTCGATCTGACGGCGGCGGCAAAAGAATATAAAGTCGATGGCACCCTGCAAGTGACCCCCTACTACAACAAGCCGAATAACTCGGGCTTGATACAGCACTTTTCTGCGGTGGCTGATTTAGGGGTTCCGGTCGTACTCTATAATGTACCGGGACGCGCCGCCTGCGAAATCCCGTTGGAGGTCGTCGCTGAACTGTCGCAACATGAACACATTGTTTCCGTGAAGGAAGCGGCGGGGTCCGTTCAGCGCGTCACAGACATTAAGAAGCTTTGCGATATTGAGGTACTTTCGGGCGACGATTCGCTCGCCTTACCCATGATTAAGGAAGGCGCATTAGGTGTTATTTCCGTTGCTTCGAATCTTATCCCCGCTGAAGTGGTGGCTCTAACCCAAGCCGCACTGGACGGGAATAGTGCTTTGGCTGAAGAGCTAGATCAAAAATACGCCCAACTTTTCGCTGATCTATTTATTGATACCAATCCGATTCCCATCAAAGCCGCGATGGCGATGAAAGGGATGCTCGAAGAAACCTATCGCCTGCCGATGTGTTCGATGACGGCGGATAAAAAAGTTATTTTACGCGCCTCATTGGAAGCCGTTGGCGTGTTGTAATGTAGACGGAGCTTCTAGCTCCGTTGCGAAAGAAAGGCCGCATACGCAGTGAACGCTGCATGTGCAACGGAGCGAGACGTTCCGTCTACGTTGGAGAGAAAAATCATGAGTATTAAAGTTGTAGTTCTCGGAGCCGGCGGGCGCATGGGCAAGGCCCTGATTCGATGCATCATGGAAGAAAAAGTGCCGGGCTTGATGCTCCATGGAGCGGTCGATCTTTGGGATGTTCCTGAGCTTGGAAAAGATGCGGGGCTGACGGCGGGTACAAAAGAATCCGGCGTGAATTTGATCAATAATCTCGAAGAGGTCGGGCCGTCCGCCGATGTGATCGTTGATTTTTCATCGCACTTTGGAACGGCTGGAAATGCGCCGCGTATTGCGGAGTGGGGCACCGCTTGGGTGATTGGAACCACCGGCCTAAATGAAGAAGAGCTGGGGGCCATTGATGCGGCCGCAGAAAAAACGGCGGTGGTCCTTTCAGGAAATATGAGCCTCGGCGTGAATCTGTTGTGCAATTTAATTGAGGCCGGAGCACGCGCGCTTAAGGGCAAGGGCTATGATATTGAAGTGATCGAACGCCACCATAATATGAAAAAGGATTCGCCGAGCGGAACGGCTCTCATGCTCGGCCGCGCGGCGGCCGATGGCTATGGCTGGAATTTAGACGACGTGCAGGTGGATGGCCGTACCGGCCTCCCTGGCGAACGCCCTGAAAAGGAGATTGCCTTCCACGCCATTCGTGGTGGCGATATTGTGGGCGACCACACCGTTATGCTTGCGGGCATGGGCGAGCTGCTCGAATTGTCGCACCGCGCCACCAGCCGCGATGTCTTCGCGATCGGCGCCTTACAGGCCGCCGCATGGGTGGCCAGAAAAGATGCAAAGCGCTACAGCATGAAGGATGTGCTCGGGCTTTAATCAACATCTCGCGCACGACGGGAACCACTATTTGGATGGGATCGTCCGCTATTCTCGTTGGAACGCCTGGTAAATCGCTCCAGTCAATCGTTTCGCCGATGGATAATCCGCCAAAAACGGGTATCCGTAGTGGAGCTCACAAAAATGGAATTCGTATTCCCCGCGCTCGTGAAGGTGCCGTTAGTTTGCCAATTATTGGAGGTTAAATCAGTAGTTGATTCCACCAACAAATAAGCTCCCGGATCACACGCCACGCTCAGTACAAAGGTGCCGTTGGTGGGGGTGTGCTCAAACTCCGCAATCACCGGGCTGAGTGGCGTATCGCCCGAAGTCAGGATCGAAACCTGTTGGATTCCGGGAGTTTGTCCTCCGCTCACGCCACCGGCGTGGGTGATGCAAATCTTATAATACCCCGGTGCAGGCGATGTAATCGACACTTGCTCCACATTATTGCGATCATCGTAGCCGGTGGTGGCCGGCGTATTGCGTACAGATTCCCGTTCTTGCTGGAGATCAGGATCGAGCACCCACGGAAGAAACGTTTGTGTGCCCGCTTCAATTTTTCCGATGGATAATCCGCAGATCATAAGTTGTTTTCTATTTCACGGAGGGAAGGTCGGCGGAAGGGCTGATTTTCCTCGATATTATGCCTGCGCCGTCGCGCCAGCCAGATCGCGCCACCGCCGAGCATCACCAATCCCACCGACGAGGGTTCGGGAATCGCGCCGGCCACAATGCCAACACCGGGCGTGGTTTCATACGCCCAGCCACGGATTCGAAGTTGCGAACTACCCGATAATCCTTCTAAATCCAGCCAGCCGTAATGGATGCCATCCGATGATTCGAACTCCAATCCAACAAAGCCACGATTACTCAAAAATTCACCTGAAGTACCGGTTGATAGAATCCTAATCAAGGTGCTGTAACTATTTGATCCGAACCATTCTAGGCTATTGTCATTATTTGAATCAATAAAATACCCCGTATTCAACGCAGCAACTCTTCCTCCGATATTCGGGGGGGGGGGCCGGGTGGATGAGATATTTGTTTTGAGCTTCAGGAGAGATCCCTGAGAAAATATTTAGGCTGGCTACTAAAGAGAAGTCAATCGTTCCATTGGAATCCACATCCAAATCAAAAAACTCTTCGCCTAACCAGACATCGCCCAATATGAAATTGGTTGAGCTGTAGATAATATCAGCAGAGGATGTGACCGCCCCCGCAAGGAGGGCGACACAAATTATGAAGCATCGAGAAATCACTACTCGACTCCAGTTTCACGGCTAATCCGCCAAAAACGGGTGTCGGTAGTAGAGTTCACGAAAATAGAATTCGTATTCCCCGCGCTCGTGAAGGTTCCGTTGGTTTGCCAATTATTGGAGGTTAGATCGGTGGTTGATTCCACCAACAAATAAGCCCCCGGATCACATGCTACGCTCAGCACAAAGGTGCCGTTAGTGGGGGTTTGTTCAAACTCCGCAATCACCGGGCTGAGCGGCGTGTCGCCCGAAGTCAGGATTGAAACCTGTTGGATTCCGGGGGGTTGTCCTCCGCTTACGCCACCCGCGTGGGTGATGCAAATTTTATAATATCCCGGTGCAGGCGATGTAATCGACACTTGCTCCACATTATTGCGATCATCGTAGCCGGTGGTGGCCGGCGTATTGCGTACAGATTCCCGTTCTTGCTGGAGATCAGGATCGAGCACCCACGGAAGAAACGTTTGTGTGCCAGTTTCGTTTTCAACCCAAAGGTCTAGATTGTTGACTAACATTCGGGTGGGATCGTCCGCTATTCCCGTTGGTGCTCCGGGTAAATCGCTCCATGCAATCGTGGCTTTAAAGGGAGCGCCATCCAGATAAACCATCCAGGAGTTTGTTTCACCCACCGAAAACTCAAGTTCCTTGACGTGCGTTCCCCGGCCGTCTTGAGCATCTAACTCAATTTGTTCAACCGCAGAAACGGCATTGAATATTCCCCAGCCCGTCAGATAGTCGGGGCCGATATTCAACACATCGTCAGCGGTGTGGATCGCGAGTGCTTTAAGTGACGAGTTAAGCCAGTCATCTGTTTCAGGATCGAGGTTGGGAAAGAGTTGCACTCTACGTTCCTGACAAAGCCCGATTCCTCCCGTTACCGCGGGCGCCGAAAAACTGGTTCCTGAATAGTCGGTTTTATAGCTATCGGTGGTGGTTGAAACCGAAGTAACAAGTCCATAAGAGCGAACGGATGAATCCGCTTCGCCGACCGCCATCACATCAGGTTTAATGCGGCCATCATCCGTCGGGCCACAGTTGCTGAAATCGGAAACCGTGATCGTTGAATTGGAAGCATAGCCCCAGATCAACTGCCCGCCGACATCGTGGTAAACATCTTTTACGGAACCCACGGTCAGTACATTTTTTGCCGTTCCCGGCGCCATCACCGTATCAAACCCATAGGTATCGCCATCGCCTAAAGACCAGTCCTTACTGTTGGCAGGCGGGTTGTTTACTAACGCCCAATTTCCCTGATAACGGTAAAAATAAAATGTTGGTTGTTGTGGCCCGAAAAATCGATTGTTTCCAGCCGCATAAATTAACAAATGACGAGGGGCATTGGTGGACATAAGTGCATCAATCTCGGCGCAACCTGTTCCATCAGATGAAGAGATATATCGCCCGCAATTAGGATCTTCCACAAAATTTGGATTGTTTTCCCATACGATACGAGCATTTCCATCCTGATACCACTGCCCATTGTACCAATAATAATCAACCACCTTGACATCCCACGCCGGAGAAAGCCCCCATGAGTGGTTGGATGTTCGTATGCCGGTAATGTTGATGGTTCCCGCAGATGCATCAGCCATTTCTGAATTAAATTCGTCAATATCGTATGCATCGACAAAAGTGTTGAAGGCCACCCCCCGAGCCACCTCGCCGGCGGGAATGCCGGGGAGACTAATGAAAGCGCCAGAGGCCGCCATGGTTCCGGCCACGCCCGTTGCATGATCGGCCTGATTGAGAGGAATATCCTGCTGAAGCACCCGACCGCCAAATTCTTGATGGTTGGTGTTTACGCCGCCACCCACTTCCCACATGCCGAGCACTACATTGGTTCCCGTTAGGTTCCGTCCGGTGGAAGAGGAGGGCCACGGGGCGGAATTGGTCGGCCAAAGCTCGTCGGCGCTGATTCCGGCCGCCGCAATTTGGTTGTAGCTTTGAAGCCACGTTGGATATCCGTTCAGTTCGCCCGCCAGCACCTGAGTTTTTCCATCGGCGTTTTCCGTCCGCCGTTCCACGCCGTGTTTGGCAGCAATGGCATCCAATTCGCTCTCAATCTCCGGCTGTTTGTACCACGCCGCTTCTGCCTCGGCCAGCAAGTGGGCCTTTTCGGGGCTTATTTTTCCGGTACGAATCCGTTTGCCCCGTGCATCTACAGGAGCCACGGAACAGAGTTGGGGGCGGATTTTTTCCATTTTTATCGCCCATCGTTCCTCCGCGTTTCGCTTTTTTTCAAGCGAAGAAATGGGGGTGATTTGAACTTTCTCGGCCTCCAGCTTCTCCCATTCCTTAAAGGAGAGGATTGGCATTTCGGGCATGCCCGCTTCTCGCTGAATTTTATTGAAGCTTTCCTGCGATGTTATTGCGGTGTTGTATTTTTCCAACTCCGTCGCGGTTTGTGCCTGTGCCGATAGGCTGAGGCTCGTACATGCGATTAACGCAAGCAGGCTCTTTGTCACGGTTCCGATCTTTCTTTTATGGGCCATTGTGGTTCTCTTTATAGTTTGGGTTGGCCTTTACATATACGTCTCCCAAAACAAAAAAAGGGGGCCGCTTCGACATGCCCCCAAACCAGGCACCTTCAAGAGCCTTCCCAGAAACACGAAGAAGCAGCCCCGGGTGTGGGGCGGTTCAACGAGTTGTTTCTGGTAATTCAAAAATTGAAGGTTTTGAGACGAAACAAACTGCGTCTACACGCAAAAATATTTAGATGGCTTTAATAAAATTCCATAGGGAGCAGTGTATCCTGTAACTTTTACGGGTCAAGAAAAACGGGGCACAAGCGGGCGATTGGAAAATGGAGGCGACGAGTCGGAATCTATACGGAGCGTATCCGTATTATTCCACATCCCGCACGCAACGAAAACCAAGGTTTCCGGCGGAGGAGTCGGGCGTGTTGGAGGTTCGAGCGGCGACGCGATAGCGGTTGCAATAGGAGTCGTGGCAGAGATACGACCCGCCGCGATTAAGCCGCCGGTCGCCGGTGGATGGCCCCGTTGGATTTTTGCGATGGCCGGCGGTACGATGAAAATCGGGGCTCCACCAATCGAACGCCCACTCCCAAATATTTCCAGCCATGTTGTATAGTCCGTAGCCATTGGGTGCAAAGGCATCCACGGGCGCCGTGCCCACAAAACCATCTTCGGCGGAGTTGTGATGAGGAAATTGACCTTGGAAAATATTACAGCGGTGTTTTCCGCCGGGCAAAAGGTCGTTGCCCCAAACAAAACGCTTTTGTTTTAACCCGCCGCGCGCGGCATATTCCACTTCCGCTTCGGTGGGCAGTCGCTTCCCGGCCCATTCGCAATAGGCCAGTGCATCGCGATAAGACACATGGGTCACGGGATGGCTCGCCAATCCGTCCAGGTGGGTGTCGGGACCAAATGGATGCGCCCAATCGGCTCCGGGAACACTATACCACGATTCTAGCCCTAATACGGTGCGCCCGAGACCCTGCAAAATAAATTTACTGGCGGGCGGAAGCAAGGCGTGAAAAACATGCGACTCGCCAAAGAATTCCGCATCGGTTTGATAGCCCGTGGTGTTCACGAAAACCGTGAAGTCGGCATTCGACACGGCATACGGATCGATAAAAAAAGGGCTGAGCGTAATTTCCCGAATGGGACCTTCGCCATCCGCAGGATAGCCCACTTTATCGTCGGTCCCCATCAAAAAGAGGCCCCCCTTAAGAAGGATCATCCCCGCGGCGGATCCGGCCGTCATCCGCTCAAAGGGCTTTCCTTGCTGGTTCTGTTCGGGGCCCACTCGGGGCGAATCTGGGGTACAACAGCTTCCTTTTTTCATAGCGCGCATCCGTATATAAGTATAAAAAGATCATCTAAGCGACCGGCGAGCGGAGTGGCCAGAAAAAAGAGAGTTATTTCGGTCAGCGATTGTCTCCCGCCGATCCATCGTTTATGGTTTGGCGCTATGGAAAATTCGAGTCAATCATTAAGCAGTCAGTTTGCCCGAGTGTATGGCAGTCCCGGGGAAGCCCCACGGGTGCTGGGCTTATTAAGGGCCTTTTGGCCCCTCTTGTTCATCTGCCTGATCACCGGCTATTTACTCCGTGCCCTCTTCCCTGTTCCGACCCTCAGTTTGTCGCAGGTAGGGATCCTCTTTTTTCTTGTTGCCGTGGTGGCGGGGCTTTTGCTCGCATGGGGCGACCGCCGTTTAGGAAACTTTCTCAAAGGCGCCAAAGGGGAGGAGTGGGTGGCTCACGAACTCGCCTTTCTTTCCGACGAATACACCGTCTTTAATGGGCTTCGACTGGGCGGCGGCAAGGAAAACTTCGACCATATCGTCGTGGGGCCGTCCAGTGTCTTTGTGGTAGAAACCAAAAACTGGAAAGGGGCCGTCGAATTCCGCAGCGGCAAACTGTATGCTGGTGGCAAAGAGCCCTCGCGCCCGCCGCTCAAGCAGGTCAAGGCGGCCACCGCCGAACTGATCCGTTTTTTGGATCACGCTCAAGCTGGAGAAATTCCCGTTCACTCCGTCCTGTGCTTTATATCCACCCAACTGCCCGAAGAAATCATGAACGTCAACGGGGTCGTCGTATGCAACGGCCACCGCTTGGTCGAGGTCCTGCAGGAAACCTTTGACAAACCGCTTGCCACCCCGCTCCGCGAACTGATGGTTAATGAACTAAAAAATGTAATTGAGTGATGCACCCCCTACCCTTGGAGATTAAACGATGAACGCATTAGTACCCCTCGCGAACGGCTGCGAAGAAATGGAAGCCGTGATCATCATCGACACCCTGCGCCGCGCCGGATTCAACGTCACAACCGCAGGACTCACCGCCGGAACCATCGAAGCGGCCAACGGCGTAAAGCTGGTTCCCGACACCCCGTGGGATGAACTCGACCCCAACGACTTTGATCTCTTACTCACGCCGGGTGGGTTTGACGGAACCCTGGCGCTCTGTGCACACGCGGGGGTGCAACAAGCCCTGCGCGATTTTAACGCTCAAGGGAAGTGGATCGGCGCCATCTGCGCCTCCCCGCTCGCCCTGCATGCCGCTGGAATCCTCGCAGGCAAACGCTTTACCTGCTACCCCGGGGGCGAAGAACAACTCCCGCCCAACGTGCAACCGATTCAGGAGGCCGTCGTCGTCGACGGCCATCTCATCACCAGCCGCGGTCCCGGCACCGCCTTTGAGTTTGCCCTGCGCGTCATCGCCGAGTGCG
Organism: Verrucomicrobiota bacterium; assembly: GCA_024279685.1. Classification (GTDB taxonomy): domain Bacteria; phylum Verrucomicrobiota; class Kiritimatiellia; order Kiritimatiellales; family Pontiellaceae; genus Pontiella. The sequence goes on from JAJRRI010000074.1 coordinate 20,850, forward strand.
ACAGCCCGAACACCGCCGCCGAAGTCCGCGCCGGATTATTGCTTTAAGCCCCATCCAAAGGGACCCGATGAATGAGATCACACAACATATGTTAACCGTATTCTTTGGTTTTTTTTCATCATGAATACGGCGGTCATGGGAGCCCAAATGCTGATTGAAGGCATCGCCGGCGCGATTGAAGCGCAGCTTTAATGGATGATTCAAAAATCCCTTCGGTTTTTGCGGTGTTTTATTTCTAAGGGAATCTAGTTCCAAAAACGGGGGTTACTTCAGTCTACCCACACTCCATTAGCGCACACTATGGGATGACCGTGTAAAAATTACATGATGCCGCACAATTTTTAGTCCACCTGCACGTTATTTACGGTATGAAACTAAAAATACTTCTTCTCCTATTGCTCCCGCTGGTCGGCTTTGGTGCCGATATGATGACTCCTGCTTATTACAACGGCGGGTTGACGGCCGAGGCGGACGCCTTCCTTGCCGCGTGCCAAAAAATTAAATTTCATCACCCGCTGAAAAATGAGCACGGGAAAGCGCCTTCGTTCAAAGCACCCGGCTGGGGTGAATTTGGTGCGGGCAAAGGGCCTACCAAAACCGAGCAGCATCATCCCGCAACTGATTTCAAGGTGGGGCATCGGGAAACCAAAGTGGAGCTGTATGCCGCGCACGATGGAGTGGTCGCAACCATCCGAAATGCCCGGAAGTACCGGGAATATGTCTCGATCACCAAAATCATCACGGACGCAGACGGCATGGAACTGGGCAAGCTGGTAACGCTCTACGCGCACGTCGATCTGGATATCGATGAAGCGGATGGTTTATTGGTGGATGGCATACAGGTCCAAGCGGGCGATTTGATTTCGAAAAACCTCTGGTCGGGTACGCAAGGTGGCCCGCACCTTCATTTTGAAATCCGCTACTACCGTCCGTCCGATAACGGCACCGAAGAGTTTTACGGATTTCGGGAGTCCGTGCCCAGCGCAGGCGGCTGGCCGTATGGAAATTGGAATCCAGATGTGGGCTACGGCTACGGCAATCCAAAAAGTCACGGCCTTTTCTTCCACTAGGATGCAACGCTTGAGTCCCGCCTATACTTTTAAAATAACGAATTAAGCGGGCGACTTGAACGCGACGAACTCAACGCACCGGATCCATCGCAGCGCAGCTATAATCCCGCAAAAGGATTCGTGCTAAAGCCGCTCTCTTTTTTCGGCGGGCGGTTATTTCGAACTTGGCTTTTGGGTCGGGGCTTCGATCCGTTGGAGGGTGTGGCGGACGTCTGTTTTTTCTTGGCCGTGAGCGAAATACGTTTTCGCTTTAGATCGATTTCCAATACGCGGACGCTGATGCGATCGCCAGCTTGCACCACATCGGCGGGATCTTTCACAAAGCGGTCGGCCAGCTGCGAAATATGTACGAGACCGTCTTGATGAACGCCCACATCCACAAAGGCGCCAAAAGCCGTCACGTTGGTGACGATGCCCTTGAGTTCCATACCTTCTTCTAGATCGTTCATGGTCATGACATCTTCGCGGAAGCCGACGTCTTCGAATTGCTCACGAGGATCACGGCCGGGTTTTTTTAGTTCGTCGAGAATATCCTTGAGCGTCAGCTCGCCGACTTCATCGCTGAGATAGCGACTGAGTTTGATTTTGCTAACGATCTCGACCTGGCCCACGAGTTGGTCGAGCGGTTCGCCGAGGTCGGTCGCCATTTGTTCAACGAGTGTATAGCGCTCGGGGTGGACGGCGGAGGCGTCGAGCGGCTGAGAGCCGCCGTGGATGCGCAGGAATCCGGCGGCTTGTTCGAAGGCGCGTGGGCCAAGACCGGCCACCTTAAGGACTTCATTGCGGCTTTTGAAGGCGCCGTGTTCGTTGCGGTATTCAATCATTTTTTTGGCGAGGCCGTGGCCAATTCCGGCCACGCGGGAGAGTAGGGGGGCGCTAGCGGTGTTGAGCTCAACCCCAACGTGGTTCACGCAGCTCACGACCACTTCGTCGAGTTTGTCTTTGAGGAGTTGCTGATAGACGTCGTGCTGGTACTGGCCGACCCCGATGGATTTTGGATCGGTCTTTACCAATTCGGCGAGCGGATCCTGCAAGCGACGGGCAATGGAGATGGCGCCGCGGATGGTGAGGTCGAGATCGGGGAACTCCTCGCGCGCGATGGCCGAGGCGCTGTAGACGGAGGCGCCGGCCTCGCTGACGGAGATGACGTTGATGGATGATTTCATCTCGTTGAGTAGCAATTTGGTGAAGGCTTCGGTTTCGCGCCCGGCGGTGCCGTTGCCCACCGCGATCGCTTGCGGGGGGTATTTTTCGATAAAGGTGGCGAGGGCGATCTTGGCCTGATTTTCTTTTTCGGGGCCTTGGCTGAGGTAGATCGTGAGGGTATCGAGGTATTTTCCGGTGGCATCGAGCGCAACGCATTTACACCCCGTGCGCAGGCCGGGGTCGATACCGATAATGGCCTTTTCGCCGTAGGGCGCGGCCAGCAGGAGGCTCCGTAAATTCTTGGCGAAAATTTCGACGGCGGAGCGGTCGGCTTTCATTTTCATTTCCACGGAAATATCGATCTCGACGCTGATGGTGAGCAGCCGCTTGTAGGCATCAAGGATGGCCTTTTCGAGCTCCGGGTAAAATGGCGAGGCGGGGCGGACCGAACAAATTTCTCGCATGCGTTTGAGTTGTGGTTCGGCATCGATGGTGAGCTTCCGCCGCAGTACGCCTTCTGTTTCACCCCGTCGAATGGCGAGATAGCGATGCGATGGAATATCGGAGATGGGCTGCGAGAAATCGAAGTAATCCTTATACTTCGAGTCGTCGTCCGAACCAGAAGCCGAGGGGGAAGAGGTAATCGCTCCGGGTTTAAAATAGGCCTCCCGGATGAGGGCGCGAATTTCGGCTCTTTCGGCAATTTGTTCGGCGATAATATCACGTGCGCCGGCAAGGGCTTCATCGCCGGAGGAAACTTCTTTTTCCGGGTTTATAAATTTGGCCGCTTCGGTTTCTGGATCGCCGGTTGAACCTTGCTTTGAAATGAGATCGGCGAGGGGTTCAAGTCCCTTCTCTTTTGCAATCATGGCGCGAGTGCGGCGCTTGGGTTTGTAGGGAAGGTAGAGGTCTTCGAGTATGGTTTTCGAAAGGCATCCGGTAATTTTATTTTTCAATTCATCGGTCAGCTTGCCCTGCTCGTCGATCGATTTGAGGATGGTCTGGCGGCGGGCTTCGAGCGAGCTGTAGTAGGTCAGTTTCTCTTGAATATCCATGATCTGAACTTCATCAAGATTGCCATGGGCCTCTTTGCGGTACCGAGCGATGAATGGAATGGTGTTCCCTGCGGCAAATAGCGCCGCGACGGCGGCGACCTGCCGCGCAGAAATATTAAGGTCTTTGGCGGCGAATGGAATGGGATCGAATGAGGGATTTTCAAGGGTCATACAAGGTTTTTTCCGGTGAATGAATGTACGCAAAAAAGAGTCTTAAAACCGCACGGATTCGTCAAGCTTGCTTCTATATGGATCGGCTGAGTGGATTGGAATAGACTGTAGATAATTATATATAATACTATATCATAAGGGCGATAAAAGCGTATATATGGACTATAAAAATATAGTATACTATATTTAAAGGAGTGGATGATGAAGGTTAAAAATAGACGGAATATGGGGGAATTGTTAAAGTTGGAACGGCGTAAGGCGGGGTTTTCACAAGCTGAAATGGCTCAGAAGTCGGGGCTCACACAAACGACGATCAGTCATCTTGAGAGTGGTCTTTCCGATTTTCGGATCAAGACGCTCGAAAGCTATGTCGATGCGCTCGGACAAAAGCTGAACCTTATCTCCAAGGAGGCCGAACTCTTGCACTATAACGCCGTCGTGCAATCCGTATATGACGGCGACACCTGCCGCGTGGATATTGATCTGGGTCTCGGTATTTGGATCCGAAATGAAACGCTGCGGCTCGTGCGCATTAACGCTCCCGAAATGACGGGGGGCGACAAACCGCTCGGAACGGCGGCGCGCGATTTCCTGCGTGAACTCATTGAGGGTCAGGAAATCATTATTGAAAGCGTTAAGGATCGGCGCGGAAAGTATGGCCGCTATCTCGCCGATATTTGGATTCAGCAGGCCGAGAGCTGGATCAATGTTAACGATGCCCTCGTCACTGCCGGTCATGCCGTCTATCAGGAGTATTAAGTGTGATCCGCGTTGGATGGTGCAACCCGAGATCGCCTTTTTTTGATCCCTACTGAAGTTTTTTCAGCACATGTTCCTCTATCCATACCGGAACATGTTCAGTCTTGAAAGTAAGCCGTTTTTTATCTGACATTTCCGCCACCATTTTCATGCTCTGAGAATTGTCAAAAAGATACGCTCGGTATGAAAGAAGCATGGCCTCATATAGATTATCTAATGTGCGGGAATAACGTTGCCTGATTTTATCTTCTGGAACGCCGTGCCCTCCTAGTTGCTTTCTTTGTCGCACGCGATCAACACTGATATGTGGGGAACTGACCGCGGCGAAATATAGGTAGCATTTATAACCTTCGGACTTCGCCTTTTCCATGAAGTCTAGTTTAGATGGGTGGGAAAAGACGCTTTCAAATGAGAATGTATGGCCAGTTTTCAAAAGCTGATGTCGTAGAAAATCTGCCAGAATGGAAGATTCGTATGACTTAGGTTTCTCGGAAAAGATCAGCGAGTTATTCTCAATTCGGCTCTCATTAAGCACAGGGGATTTTTCTGCTAAACCATGTTTTTCCCAGAATCTCGTCCATTCGGATTGGTTGCACTCAATACCATAGGTATCGAGATCAAGGGTCATATTTTTACTGATTTGCTGATGCAATTCGTCTGGATTAAGATATTGCCCAAGGTTAAATTGACCTTGTAGTTTTTGGTATAGGGATGATTTCCCAGAGCCATTTGGTCCGGCAAAAATACGAAGGCGGTGCATTTTTAGGCCATGCTATAATGCTTTATAGCAGGTTTGATATACGCTTTTTCGAGGGTTCCAATAATTTCTTTAGTGCCATCCGAGCTATGCCGCACAATTTTACGTCCTTCCTGTACCGTATAATCAACATTATTTGCTTTAGCAGTTTTTACAGCCTGTGTAGATGCAGCTTTTGCACATGCACTCAGCGCTTTACTTGAAATAGTGGTGTCCGTGCTCATCTCTTGGCTCCCGTGTTTATGCGCCCTATTAATACTCCTCAGATCTCTAGTTGTCTATATCGGATCTTTAGCAGTCTCTTTTGGAAGTGGATCCGATTTCTAAATCCGTCAGCCGTCCGTTTAAGTTATGCCGCAGAGATTCTGATTCCTTTGATTTTCTTCCTCTTGAGCTGATCCCTTTGATTGGTATTGAATATCACCCCGCCGGATATTGGCGGCAGTATTCGTAGAGGGCCATGGAGGTGGCGGTGGCGACGTTGTAGGAAAAGGGCATGCCCCAAACGGGAATTTCCACTACGGCGTCGAGCTGGATCAGGCAGTCGTCTGAAAGGCCTTCGCGTTCTGAACCGATCACGAGTGCGGTTTTTTTCAGGAAGGCATAGTCGGCGAGTCGGGTGGAGTGGGTGGTTTGTTCGAGTCCCACTAGCGTATAGCCTTCTTGCTTAAGTTTCTTCAGCACGGGCGGCAGGCTGTTTTTCACGGTGAGGGTCACATGCTCCGCACCATCGCGGGCGATCTTGTTCACGAGTTTAACGTTGCCGGTGGCTATGATCTCTTTAACGCCGCAGCACCCCGCCGTCCGAAAGATGGTGGAAAGGTTTACGTTGCTGCGCAAGGGACTGATCGCGATTAATAAGGCGCGGTCCTTGGTGAGTTCGGTCGGGGGTTTGTGGCGTACGTGTTCAAATTTCAAAATGCACCTTTAATCATAGGATGGGTTTGATAAATTCTGAGTTTATGCAAAGGCGGGTGCGGGGTAAACCTCATTTCATGGAGAGCGCCTTCGATCGTTCGAAAAGCATATAAAATTCCTCGTTCCTATCTTTTTGGATTCCAGCTATTCTAGCCCCGTCTTATTGGAGAATGAATGATGAAGTATTTGTATCTGACTTTATGGCTGTTAATTTCCGTTCCTGTCTTGGGGGCCGAATCGGAGCATCCGTTACTTCCGGCGGATATATCAAGCCCGCGTGCCACGCTGAATAGTTTCATGGAAAACTGCGAGAAGGCCTATAGGTTACTTCAGGAGCAGGGGCGTGATACGGATGACGAGCAAGCTCAGAGTGAGATTCATGAAATTATTCGCAATATAGCGCACTGTATGGATCTGAGCGAAATTGCGGAATTTCGGAGGGAAAGTTCCGCGAAAGAGGCGGCCGTGGCGCTCAAAGAGGTGCTGGACCGGATAGAGCTTCCTAAGGAAAAACGCATTCCTGACCTTGAAATGATGACCAACAAGGACGGGTCGCTTATTGAGCGGTGGACGATCCCTAATACGGAAATCACGTTTCATCTCATCCAAGAAGGGCCGTTCGAAGGTTCATATCCATTCAGTTCAGCCACCGTAAATCGAGCCCATGAATTTTTTCAGCGGGTGACGCATCTGCCGTACAAAAAAGGGGCCACGGAGGGCTTTGCTACGGCCTACCTCACTTCACCCGGTAGTGTATGGCTATCTGAAATCGTTAGCCGCCTTCCCGCTGCCGCGCAAGAGCGAAAAAATGGACAGGCGGTATGGCAGTGGGTGGGGCTTGGGGTTGTCTTATTTTTGGCCGCACTTCTGATGGCTATAATCTACTCCATCGGCCGCCGCGTTTCGAAGGGTGGAGCTGCCGCAGGAATGACTAAATATTTGCTCGGCCTTGTCTTCCCAATCCTAGCCGTATTTGTCCCCTTCAAAACGATAGGCATCGTTACCGACCAACTGGTGATTTCTGGGACGACCCTCTACATCCTTAAATTCAATCTGTCGTTGCTGATCCTCTTTTGTAGCATGGTGGTTGTGCTGGGCATCGGGCGGCGGGTGGGCGAGGTCATTGCTTCTGCTTCTCACCTTCAAGCGCAGAGCGTTGATGCACAGTTGATTCGTATCATGAGCCGTCTCATGGGTTTCATCTTTGCGATGGTTCTGTTGCTTCAAGGCGGGCAGCATCTGGGCGTTCCGCTCTCCTCGCTTCTGGCCGGTGCCGGGGTGGTGGGTATGGCGCTGGCGCTCTCCGCGCAGGATGTGCTTAAAAATGTGTTTGGCAGCATCATGTTGGTGATGGATAAGCCCTTCCGAATCGGGGAGCGCATTAAAGTCAAAAAATACGACGGCATCGTTGAGGAAATCGGCCTGCGCTCCACCAAACTCCGCCTGCTCAATGGGCACCAAGCTATTATTCCTAACGAAGACATGGCGCGCAGCGATATTGAAAACATTGCCCGCCGCCCTTTCATTCGGCGGGTCACCGACATTCCATTATCGATCGGGATCTCCGCCGCCGAGGCCAAAAAGTCGGTCGAAATTGTGCAGGAGCTATTGAAGGATCACGAAGGATTCAACCCTGAGTTTCCGCCGCGCGTCTGGCTGAACGACTTCGAGCGCGACCACCTTGAACTCAAAATGATCTACTGGTATCACCCGCCGGATTACTGGAAATATACCGAGCACGCAGATGTCGTGAACCGTCAGATTCTCGAAGCCTTTGAGGGGGCAGGCATTCAGATGGCGCTCCCGACCTTCACGACCCGTATAGACAAATCGTCCGGAGGAGCCATTCCCGCCCCGGAGTCTACTTAATTTTTTTTACGACAAAGAGCGGGTGAATTTCCCACTAGGCATGCTCTCCCGCGACCCAGCCGGTGGTCCAGCACAGTTGCAGGGAGTAGCCGCCGGACGGGCGGCTGATGTGGAGTAGGTCGCCGATAATATATAGATTGGGATGCAACCGCGAACGCATCGTTCGCGTATCGATCTCGGCCAAATCAACCCCCCCGTCACACACCACCGCCCAGTCGTAACCCATGGTTCCTGTAATGGTCAGCGGCATGCTCTTGAGGCATTGAACCAGTTGCTTGCGCTCCTCCTGAGTCACACCATTGATTTTCTTTTCCAGTAGTTCTTGCGGGAGATGAGCCATCAGCGCCCGTGCCATTCCGAAAGGAGCGAGCTGTTTGGCGACGTTGCGCACCATTTTGTTCATGGAATCTCCGAAGACCTCCAGAACATGACGATCGAGCAGATAGGGTTCGGTGCCGGGGAACAGATCGATGGTGGCGCTAACGGGGCCCTGCTTGAGCAGTTTTTTCACGGCGTTCGCGCTGTTGAGGATTAAGGGTCCGGAGAGCCCAAAGTGCGTGAAGAGAATGTTTCCTTGGCGAGAGATCGTCTCGCCGGTGACGGCGGTAAAGGTGATCTTCATCGGGTCAAGCGCGGTGCCGGACAGGTCCTTTACCCACGCCTCTTTCACGCGCAAGGGCACAATATCGGGGGTGGCTTCGCAGACGGTATGCCCGATCTCTCGTAGCCAGTTCAAACCGTCCCCCGTTGAACCGGTCGCTTTATAAGAAGCTCCTCCCGTGGCCAGCACGAGGCTTTCGGCCCGGAAGGTACCGCGATTGGTTTCAATACCCACTACCGCACCGTTTTCGAGAAGCAGGTGCTTAACCTCGATACCGCAGCGGATGTCCACGTCGGCTGTATGCATATATTCGGTCAACACGCGGGTGACATCGGAGGCCCGTTCTGTTTTTGGGAACGCCCGTTTGCGAGCCTCGATTTTCAAAGGCAATCCGCGCTCTTCGAAGAAATCAAAGGCCTCTTGTACTGCAAAGCGAGAGCAGGGCGAGAAAAGAAATTTTCCTTTATCCCCAAAGAAGGAGAGGAAGGTACGGGTATCAAATTCCGCATTGGTAATATTGCAACGTCCGCCCCCGGTCAGGTTTAGCTTTTCGCCCACCGCCCGATTTTTCTCCACCAAAAGCACGCGCCGCCCGCATTCTGCCGCATGCCCTGCGGCCATCATGCCTGCTGGTCCTCCGCCCACCACGATTACATCGAATTTTTCCATGCGGAGGAATCTAGCAGATGAACGTTTCGCGGCGATTCAATTTAGTTCCCGTTCGAGCGTACTTTAGCCGACTCCATTTGTATGTTGTTCTACTAACAAGAGGGGATACAGATGAAACAAAGAGGTTTTATGGGACTGGCTTTGGGGTTGGTTTTTTCAGTACTGGCTGAGCCTGCCGTAGTGGATTTTGAGCAGAAGTGGATTTTTCCAAAAGAACTGGGCGGGTTGGAGTACGAGGCTTCGGAAAAATACGAGGTGGCTGATTTTGGCTATCGTATTCTCTATCGGAAGGGCGATTCCTTTGATGCTGAAGTGAATATATATGACTTCGGGCAGGATGAAATTCCTGACGGATATAAAGGAAAAGGCATCGATCTCATTTTTGAAAGTGTGGAGGCTGATTTAAAATTACGCCTGAAGCGCGGGGAAGTGGATGCCCTCAAAAAGCTACATAGCCGTGTCATATCAAAAGAAGGAATGCTTCAATTTGCGACCGTGGTCTCCAGCTACACGGAAACCGATCTTCCGAATGAAAGAAAAATTCAGGCCACCTATCTGACCGCTGTCGAAGGGCAGTTTATCCGACTTCGTTTTACCTTTGATTTAAAAAAAGAGAACAAGCCGGAAAAATGGCCAATGAGATGATGGTTCAGTTGAGCCAAATGGTTAAAGCCGCGCCGAGCGATGATGACCTTTTGATGGCCGCTTGTTCGGTATTCTTGAACGACCCTTACAGTTTTGGAGGCCTCTCTTCGGCAAAGTATTTGATGGATAAAGCGGGCGCGATGGATGAACTCAGTGTCTATTCCCATCTGTTTATCTGGCCAACCGGCTACTGGGGCAAGCCCAAGAATGCGGATCTACTCATTGCCGCTTACTTTGCCGGTATGCTACAGGTGGTCATTCCACAACAACTGGAAGAGGGGGGCGACTTTGAAGCGTTTATAGCGATGCTTGAGGTCTACGAAAAACTTCGTTCCAAGGATCAAATCGGCGAAATTTCCAAGGTAGGCGAGTGGGCAAAAACCTCGGACAAGCGAGCTTTATACGATCAGTTGTTAATCGTGGAAGAGTAAACTAAAAAAGGATATCACTCACTCCACCCGAACATTTGCCGCAGCTCTCCAGCGCTTATATGAAAACCCGCCACTGTTTTTTAGCGCGCCATCTGCGCTTTAATGCGGACTTCGACATCGTGTTCGTAGAGCGCAGTGAGCGTCTCTTCGAGGTCGCCTTCCATCACGCGATCGAGCTTGTAGATCGTTAAGCCGATACGGTGGTCGGTGAGGCGGTTTTGCGGGAAGTTATAGGTGCGGATTTTTTCGGAGCGGTCGCCCGAGCCGACCATAGATTTTCGTTCGGAAGCCTGTGCCTCTTCATTTTCGCGCCGCTGATTATCGTAGATTCTGGCCCGCAGAACTTTTAGCGCGGCCGCCTGGTTCTTATGCTGTGAACGCTCATCCTGGCACTGAACCACAGTGCCGGTTGGAATGTGGGTGATGCGGATCGCGGAGTCGGTGGTGTTGACGTGCTGTCCGCCCGCCCCTTGGGCGCGGTAGGTATCGATGCGTAGGTCTTCATTACGAATCTCAATATCGACTTCTTCAACTTCGGCCAACACAGCGACAGTCGCCGCGGAGGTATGCACACGGCCTTGCGTTTCGGTCTGGGGAACACGCTGTACGCGGTGAGTGCCCCCTTCATGCTTGAGGACCTTGTATACATCCTCGCCTTCGACTGAAAAGGAGACTTCTTTATAGCCCCCAGATTCGGAGGGGCTGACGTCCATGACGCGATGCTTCCAGCCTTTTGTGTCAAAGTAGCGGGTATACATGCGATAGAGATCGCCACAGAAAATGCCCGCTTCATCGCCCCCGGTTCCTGCCCGAATTTCTAGGATCACGTTCCGGCTGTCGGTGGGGTCGGCCGGGAGTAAAGAAACCATCATTTTACGTTCGGCGATGGGTAGCTTTTCCTCCGTTTCGGCCAGTTCCATTTCGGCGATCTCGCGCAATTCAGCGTCAGATGCTGAGTCGGCCAGAATAGTTTCGCTTTCGGTTTTGGTGTCTACTAGGTTCAGATAGTGGGTGGCACACTCGGCCAGCTTCTTTTTATGCGAGTACTCCTGCATAGACTCTTTCATCTTGTTCTGATCCGCAGAAATCTCCGGTTGCGACATCCGCGTTTCGAGATCGCCGATCTGAGTCTTGAGCTGTTCGAGATAGCTGTGATCAATCATGACAGAACCTTTTTGTCCATAGATGTAGACGGACGTTCAGAATGTAATCGGTGGAGATCGGTACCGTACAAGGGCTTTGGGTAAATCTCCTATAGACACAAAAAGGCCGAACATGCTTTCGCAGGCTCGGCCTTTTGGGGTCGATCGCTAGTAAGTGCCTTCTGCGAAACGCTTGTTGAAGCGGTCCACGCGGCCTTCCGTATCGATCAACTTGGCGCTACCCGTAAAGAACGGGTGGCAACTCGAGCAGGTGTTCACATGCATAGCCTTAACGGTTGAATTCGTCTTGATCTCGTTTCCGCAGGCACACCGAACGGTTGCTTCTCCATAATTTGGGTGAATATCTGTTTTCATGACTAAAATCCTCGTGTTCAATTGAGAGCGTGGTTTTTAAACAAAGCGCCCCAGCGACGCAAGGCTTGTTTCCTGTTTTTTTGTAAAGCGCTTGGAGGGGTTGACCCTTTGCACGCAGGCTCTTTTGCGGGTTATTGGTTGTACCCATAGAATATTTTAGGCTATAACCTGTCTTTTGATTTGAAGAAAGGCCACTCAGGCACCAATGGATAAGGAGTTTTTAAATGAATGTTTTGCACGTATGCGCCAACCCGAAGCCGACCGAGGAGTCCGTTTCTAAACAGCTCGCAGCCGCTTTTTTTGGTAAGTTGATCGAGCTTCGCCCGGATGTTGAGCTAGTGAATACCGATCTCTACGACGAGAAACCGCCGTTTTACTCCTATGAACTCTACAAAAGCGTTTGGTATCCCGTCTTCGACGAAACCTATACCCCTTCCAAGGCCGAAGAAATGGCGCAAAATTATGCCGTTAAGCAGGCTGAAGCCTTCAACGCGGCGGATGTGGTTGTGCTTACCATGCCGATGTGGAACTTCTCAGTTCCGGCCATCATGAAAGCGTGGATGGATCAAATTCTCTGCCCCAACCTAACCTTTACCGGCCACCCAGCAGAGGGTGTTAAGCCGCTGCATAAAGTAAAAAGCGTCGTGCTACTTGTCGCTTCGGGCGGGGTGTACAAGGAAGACGACGAACGGGATGCGCTCAGCCGCCAAGTTCGTGCCGCGTTCGGATTTATTGGCATCGATAGCCTCGAAATTGTCTGGGCCGATGGCCAGAATGCGCTTTTCAACATGGATAGCGATGTCCGTAAGGAAATGGCGATGGAAGCGGCGATCGAAACCGCCGAAGATATTGCCGAACTTGAAATTGAAGCAGTGGCCGAGGCCGTTGCTGAATAGAGTCCATGGCTGTATTTGTTAAAATTTGTGGAATCTGCTCCAGGTCTGACCTCGAGCAGGTTTCTGCTTTTCAGCCCGATGCGCTCGGCTTTATCCAGTGGCCGAAATCAAAGCGTTATGTCGATCCAGAAACCGTCGGCCAATGGAATACCCCTGCGGGCATCCGTCGCGTCGGCGTATTCGTCGACCCGGTGGAATCCGAACTCGCACACGCCGCACAATATGGAAGGTTCGATGTGCTGCAAGTGCATCGAGTATCCAGCGGCTGGACTCTAGATCGGGATCTATTTCAAGGCGTGGAGGTCTGGCGTGCGCTCAATCCTTCGGAGCTTTACTTCGATGAATCCCGTTTTGAATACGATCGCTATCTGCTCGATTCCTACGATCCAAAAACAGTAGGTGGAACGGGGCAGGTCTGCGATTGGGATAAAGCTCAAGCGTTGATCAAGGCGTTAAAAACACCGATTTTATTGGCAGGCGGTCTCGCGCCCGACAATGTGGCCGCGGCCATCAAACACGTCCAGCCGTGGGGGATTGATGTCAGTTCCGGCGTCGAAATCGAACCCGGCGTGAAGGATATGAACAAGGTCGAAGCCTTTATTTCCACCTGCCGCGAATCATGAATACACTCACTCGATTTGCGCCCAGCCTGACGGGCTACCTGCATCTCGGCCATGTCCTTCACATGATCCACGTCTGGGGGGTTGCTCGCGCTCAAGGCGGCAGGGTACTCTCGCGAATCGAAGACCACGATCTCGCTCGTAATCGCCCCGAATACGAACCGGCCATCCTCGCCGACCTGCAGTGGCTGGGATTTGTTCCCGACCTCGGAATTTCAGCTGAAAACTCACCGAAGCCATCGAACTATCGCCAAAGCGACTGCGCCCTTCACTATGAAGAGGCCCTGAATTTTCTCGTGAAAAAAAAGAAAGTCTACGGCTGCGAATGCTCCCGCAAGGAGATTCTTGCCAAGCAGTCGGGCGGACAAGGCGAACTGTGTTATTCAGGAACCTGCGCGGAAAAGAACCTTCCGCTCGAAGGCCACACCGTGCGCTTCCGTGTTCCGCTCGGTGACATCGACTTTCACGATGTAGCGTTGGGCGATCGCCGCCAAACCCCTGCGACCCAATGCGGCGATTTTTCACTCCGCGATCGAAACGGCCAATGGACCTATCAGTTTTGTTGCGTGTGCGACGACATCCGGCACGGCATTACCCTCGTCGTGCGTGGTGAGGATATTCTGGACAGCACCGCTCGTCAGCTTCAACTTTTTCATGCCCTGGAGTACGAACCTCCACATTATTATCACCATCCGCTCCTTACCACCGATTCTGGTGAAAAACTCAGCAAGCGCCAGCGCCCTGAAAGTATCACCCAATTGCGCGAAGAAGGCCTTCTTGCCGAAAAAATAATCGGCCGTGCGGCCTTTTTCGGCGGTCTCATTCCCGAACCAGCCCTCCTGTCCGCCCAAGCGGCCGGTGCGATGGTAAAAACGTAGACGTAGCTTCCAGCTCCGTTGCACACGCACGGTGCGTCAGCCCGGATTCTCCGTAACGAAGCTGGAAGCGTCGTCTACACAAGCTCCGGCAGTTCATTCGCGAGCGGCTCCAACGTAGACGTAGCTTCCAGCTCCGTTGCACACGCACGGTGCGTCAGCCCGGATTCTCCGTAACGAAGCTGGAAGCGTCGTCTACACAAGCTCCTGTAGTTCATTCGCGAGCGGCTCCAACGTAGACGTAGCTTCCAGCTCCGTTGCGCACGCACGGTGCGCCAGCTCGGATTCTCCGTAACGCAGCTGGAAGCGTCGTCTACATAAGCTCCTGTAGTTCATTCGTGAGCGGCTCCAACGTAGACGTAGCTTCCAGCTCCGTTGCACACGCACGGTGCGTCAGCCCGGATTCTCCGTAACGAAGCTGGAAGCGTCGTCTACACAAGCTCCGGCAGTTCATTCGTGAGCGACCCGCGCGATGCTCAGAACGTAGACGTAGCTTCCAGCTCCGTTGCACACGCACGGTGCGCCAGCTCGGATTCTCCGTAACGAAGCTGGAAGCGTCGTCTACACAAGCTCCTGTAGTTCATTCGCGAGCGGCTCCAACGTAGACGTAGCTTCCAGCTCCGTTGCGCACGCACGGTGCGCCAGCTCGGATTCTCCATAACGAAGCTGGAAGCGTCGTCTACATAAGCTTCGGTGGCATACGTCCGAGCGGCCCGCGTGATGTTCAGAACGTAGACGTAGCTTCCAGCTCCGTTGCACACGCACGGTGCGCCAGCTCGGATTCTCCGTAACGCAGCTGGAAGCGTCGTCTACACCAGTTCCTGTAGTTCATCCAACCGATGTGTAATTACGTAGTCGTGGAAGATTTGCATGAGGCCTTGGCGGGCGAGGGCGGAGCGATAGACTTTGGGGGTGTGGTCGGGGCCGAAGAGGCGGTAGGCGGTTTGTCGAATAATGTGGTTGATGGGTTCTACGGGTAGGCGGTCTAGATGGAGTTCGGTGGATCCTGTCGCCGCCCGCCACGGCACGAAAATATTGGTGACGATGGCGTTGGCGCGGGCCGTGCCGACGAGTGCAGTGGGCTTACATACGGTTTGCCAATTGAGGTGTGTATTCCAATAGTTCGGCTGGAATTCGGTGAGTGCAGGTTCGGGGAGTTGGAAGGCATAGTGTGCGGCTGCCATTAGGCGGCGGGTGGGGTGGTTGGTGGGGCGGAGGCCGGCGAGGGTCCAGTCGGATTTTTCCAACGCCTGATCCTTGAGTTCCGTGCTTTGTTTCCACCAAATGTCCCAAAGGGTGCGGGTAAAGGTTCGGGTCGTTGTATCCCATGCAGAGTCGGAGTGGGATGGCAGCAGGCCGGAAAGTCCGAGCAGTAGCGCGTAGGCCTCAGTGGGGGTTGTTACGAGATCTCGTAGTCGGATGAGCGGCAGAAGGGCGGCGATCCGGCGGAAGGGTCCCTTGTTGTTTTTGTAGCCGAGCGCGGCCATGAGTTCTTCCCATAACAATTGCTCGGAATCCTTGCCTTGCAGTGCGAAAGCGAAGCGTTCGGCTTTGAGTCGCAATCGTTCTTCGCCCGCGCTTTCTAACCAGTGGGTCTTTTGATCGGGATGCATGCTGAGCAACGGAAAGGGGCCGGATGGGATGGAGTAGGGATAGGCGGTGAGATCGATGTTCTCAAATGAAAAGCGGGGGTTGCGGGCAAGGGCCTCCTGCAATGGGATCTGAATCAGTCCGGGAATTTCTAGGCCTTCAAAATAGACAATATGGAAGCGGACATGGGCAAAGCGCGGATCGCCGCCGTGGCCATGCTGTTTCCATCCTGCGGGGTGGATATGGATTTCAAGATCGCCGGAAATACGGCGTTGTTCCGTTCCAATCCGCAGGACGGCGTTGAGAAAGTCAGGGCCCGCTTCGAGATTCCAATCGCCCGGGTGCTCGACGGATACGGGCTCACCTTCAGAGGTCTTTAATTCGGTGGGTCGGAGTCGAGGGTTGGCCCATAGGCACTGGATATGTCGCTCTCGATAGGGGAAATACCGGAAGGGAGTTGTGGACTCGTGGACCGCGGTTTTTGAATCCCCGTTACGGTACCGTGAGGCGCGCGGAAAGCAGGATTCTATAGACTGAAAAAAATTAGAATGCATACACACAGAATAATATAAACTTATTAAAATACAATGTGCGAATTATGCCAGATACTTTTCTGTTGCGTACGGAAGGAGGGTGGATAGTATCGGCGCTTTATGGAAACCATCAACGACATCCGACAGTTGCCCGAATTGGGTATAGATACGGTTCATATTTGGGGCGTGCACCTGCCCGATGTGCTCGGCCGGATTGATGCCTTGCATGTGGTACTCTCCGACAAAGAACAGACGAAGGCCGCTCGATTCCGGCGCGAGGCGGATCGCCAATCCTCTATCGCCGCGCGTGGGGCATTACGAACCTTACTTTCAGGCTACACCGCCGTTCCCGCCGCCGAGATCAAATTTAACTATTCGGAAAATGGAAAGCCGAGCATGGCCGATTCCGACGTCGAGTTCAACGTCTCGCACTCCGGCGAGTGGGTGGTGCTGGGCTTCGGGCGCAACCGGAATATTGGGGTGGATGTCGAACAGATCAAGTGGGATATGGATGTGATTGGGGTTGCCGACCGTTTTTTACGCCGGAAGAAAGGGCCTTCATCAAAAACGCAACCGATCCGCATACCGCTTTTTTTCAACTATGGGCCCGCAAGGAAGCCTATGTGAAAGCCTGTGGTTCGACACTTTTTACGGAGCTCTCCAGTTTAACCGTTCCGCTTACGGAATGCGGGGAGAAGAACGAATGGATTTTTCAGCGGTTGGAAGCGGGCTCAAAATATGCCGCCGCCGTGGTCACCGACCAACCGCTGACCGACGTACCATGTTATGATTTTGGAGGATTAAAATGGCAGGATTAAAAAATACATTTTCATGGTCATTCAGCGCCTCGGAGGATTTCGAGGCCTGCCGTCGTCGCCGCTACTGGAGCAAGTATGGCATGTGGAACGGCTGGGCCCGCAACGCATCGCCCGAGCAAAAATCGGCCTACCGTCTGTGCAAGATGGACAACCGCTGGGGGCTGATGGGGCAGGCGGCGGAAAACGCCATCATGTGGGTGCTTCGACAGCATCAGCAGGGCGCTCCGGTCAATGCTGAAACAGCGTGGAAAACCATCGCCCGCCCCTTCATGACAAAAAAATGGAAAGAGTCCACCGAAGGCAACTGGCGGAATTCGCCGAAGCGATTTTGCTGTCTCCGCGGGCACTATTATAAAACCCTCGACGGCGAAGAAGAGAAAGAAGCCAAGCGTCAGCTCGCCGCACAAATCCAAAACTGTATTGCTAACTTTATCGAAAAGGTGCTGCCCCGGGTAAGCGACATTAAGCCGGCTCAGGAATTCCAGATTGCCACGCCGGAGACGGGCGGCGATGTGGAGCACTTTATCTACGAAGGCGTGAAGATCTACTCCATTCCCGACTATGCGTATAAACTCGGCGATGAGGTACATATTCACGATTGGAAGGCGGGCAAAATCAAGGCCGAACAACACCGGACGCAACTCTCACTCTATGCACTGTGGGCGATGGTCAAATACGGAACCAAACTTGAAAATATTTTCCTCTACGTTGAATATCTCAACGAAGGGCAAGTGCTTCCCTTCCAGCTGAAGGAAGAGGAAATGGAGGCAACCAAGAGGCTGATGAGCGATTCGGTGGGCGAAATGACCGAATATCTCGTCGACCACGATCGAGCCAAAAACGAGCCACTCCCGAAGGAAGAATGGGAGTTGACGACCGATCCGCATAACTGCGGCCAGTGCAACTTCTACGAGCTATGCAAGCCGGAATTGAATGCACAAGATTAAACGTATATTTTCGGGATTTTCCCGTTGACCGTATAAAGGCTTCTCTATACATTCCCGACTTCTTCAGCGCACCCATAGCTCAATTGGATAGAGCACCTGACTACGAATCAGGAGGTTAGGAGTTCGACTCTCTTTGGGTGCACCATTTATTAGCCCCGCAGAGTCATTCCTGCGGGGTTTTTTCGTTTTAGGTAGTGTTGGCGGGGAAATATGTGATTCATGTTGGGCATGAATCGGCAGGTGTAGAGATCGCTTACCCGCTGCGCAGCAAGGGAAGCGATGCTACGGAGTAAAAGGGCTCTTCGAATATGTTTAGGGTAGCTCTATACCTACTTTTCTTTTGACGGGATTAACAGGATCTACAGGATGCGGTTGAATAATTCGGTTCCATACACAGCCTAATTCCTGCGATTTTCTTTGAATTTACTGCTTTATGGTCCTGTAGTTATTCTCTGTCAGAGCCTTATTTTTTATGAGATTAGCAAGATATCCATCCTGTAGATTCTGTTCATCCTGTCTAAAAACTCTCCTGCTACGTGCTCTCCACCACAAAATTCTACGTAGAACCAGTAAAAGGAGGCATGTTGAAGTGGAGAAGGAAAAGGGACCGCCCGTGAATTGTAGTATTTTAGGAGAGCGAGGTTTAAAATTCGGTTTATATGTGCCGCGCTGATGATTGGGTTCATGGGTTCCTTTCCGACGTTCGGATAGGGCATCCAAACCGTGGGAAATAGATCTATCCTAATTCCCATCCCTTGGAATTGCACTTACAACTTGAATTCACGCAGTGAGTCGGGCTATAAGATTTATAGGATCGGGTGGAGGGAGAGTGGGTAAAGGAAAAAAGGAAGATTCTAAAATTCATCGGCTGACCCCTTCTCTGCCCCCTTTTATTTTCAGGAAGTCTCATCACAAAGAGGTATAAAAACATGAAAAAAGCAGCATTAACAATGGGTTCATTAGCGGCGGCGTTACTTACATATGTGACTCCAGCTCAAGCAAACATTGCTAATTTTGTTCCGACTCAAACTTCATTGACGACAAGTCCTATTGCAGGAATGTCTCAAACCTCTTCGGATTATGTGTTGACATCTAAAAATTCAGCACACGCATTAGATAAATCATATTCAGGTGACTTTCAAGAAGTTGGTTCTTGGAATAACTTCACAAGTATGAATGATGCAGCCTCATTAGGTGACACTCATACCTTACAATTAGGAAATGATGATGCGATTTACAAGGTAAATAATAGTACGGGTGACATTGAGTTATTTAATGGTGATTCTGCACTTGGCGCAGATAATAATTCATTTGGTTTAGCTGCTTTAGCAAGTGAAAATCGAGCTTATTCATTCGCTGTGAATGGGAGTGGTGATGTTATTTTAAAAGAATTCAATTTATTAGATAATTCCGTTGTTGGAACAAAAAATTTCGGTGATTTATCACTTTATGGTACTTTAACAGGTGCTGAAGCGTATAAAACTGACGCGGGTCATATTGGTTTTTTACTGACTACAAAAAATGATCCGAGTAATAATGATAATTTCATTCTAGACTTCAATACAGATGGGAGCTTTACCGGTAATGGGTTGAAGTATAGTGGTAGTTTTGGTGATTTTAGTGATGTTACATATAATGTTGGCGAGTTGGCAGTTGGCTTTAATATAGGTAATGATTTAGGGGAAGTTCGAACAACAAACTATGTTGGAACCGCAATACCTGAACCAGCTGCTTTGGGATTACTAGCTGGAATGGGTGGGGCATTAATGTATCTTAATCATAAATTCAGGAAAGATTAGTTTTTGGGTGGGATGCGCCAGAACGAGTTCGCGCAAGTAGTGCATATGCGCCTGAGTCCAGTGCGCCTTTCCGGTATATCGATAGCCGTTGCGGAGCAGAAAGGAGAGCAACGGTTTTTTTGAACCCGGTAGGGACGGCTCGCCGAGCCGTCCGTCCGCCCGAACGGCACTCCAGCAAAGCTCGACTAGCATGGCTTCTCCACCGATCGGCACGCCCGCCACGTGAGCCGAGTTGGCCTCGGCAACGTGGCCTCACTCGGGCGGTCGAGCCCGACCTTTTCTAGCCAAGGTTTTATCGACCTCAAAAAGTACTTTAACATAGCGCCATTCCGGACGGCCTTTTTTTTTCCGAGCCCGGTAGGGACGGCACTCCGATCCGTCCGCCTATTCGAGCGGCACTCCAGTAAAGCTCGTCTAACGTGGCCTGTCTACCGACTGCTCGCCTGGGACGCCCGGCACTCCAACAACGTTAAGTAGACTTCGATGGATTGAGATTACGGGCGTATGGGTTCCGCCAGATGGAGCGTTCCACGTCTTCCAGCTGAATCCTGCCTCTACCCCGGGGCCACATTTAAAGCGGATTATATTCTCGGTGGGTAAAAGGCTCTGTCATGACGAAAATTAAGATGAATTGTTCAACAAATAACTTGCACTGCCATTTAAATGCAGTACCTTCGATCGTAGTTGCTTGAATTATATGCCGTGGGTGCGGTGTTAACGTGGATTGTTCCTGGTTCGGCAATGGAAGTAATAAATAAACAAAAAGGAAAAATAAGATGAAAAAGAGGCATATAGTGATAGCTATGGTGGCGTTGTGTGGCGCCGCCTTCGGACAATTGATCAACGATGCGCAGTTTATCGATAATGATTGGTCGGTGAGTAGAAATAATACAATGGATCTAATCGCCGGCGGGACAGGTCCTGCCAATTTTGGTGTCCCTGATCCTATTACACAAGGACCCGCTCCCGTGTTGGATGCTGGGGCGGGAACGGTAACGTTTTCGATGACTGGAGCTACAAGCGGGTTCACTCGATATTCTACGGGTAACCTGAACGCTTATACGTTTGCTGCGGCGGATAACTATATTATCACCACTCGGGTGAGGGTGGATACATTTGCCGATACGTCTAGCACCCCTGCCAGCTTCGGGACTAGCCTTTTTGATATCCGGGACGGAGTGAATCGTACCTATATTAATGTGGAGGCTGATAAACTATGGATTTCTGGTGACGGGAATACATGGTCAGAGATTGGTACTTCGGTTGCCACCGCCGCAAGCCAGTACTACACGTGGCAGTTCGAGGTGGATAAGGTAAATAATACGGTGGATATCTATCGCCGGGACTTAGATGCGGACGCTTTTACAGCGATTGCAACGGGCGTGGGTACCCGAGTTCAAACTACTCCTACTCAAATACTTTTGAATCCCATCTATTACAACGGGGAAGGTTCTGAAATACAGGGTGTTATGACGAGCGACTACTTTCAGCTTGGTGTAGCGATTCCTGAGCCGGCTACCTTGGGATTGGTTGCTGGGGCGGGGCTCTTGCTTCTGGCTGTTCGACGTTTTAGAATATAGGTTGGATTAAGAAAGAATGCCAAGCGGGTTGCCCTTTCGGGTGACCCGCTTTTTTTTCACCAAAATTACAGGGCAGGTAAGGAGTAATGATGTGGAAATCAAAATGGATTTGGAATACGGCCCGCGTTAAAAAACCGGTGCAACGCTGTTTTTTTCGGTATCGTTTTGCGCTAGACCAACCGGGTTTCTTGCAGTTGATGGTCTCGGCGGACAGCCGGTATAAGTTGCATCTGGATGGCCAGTGGATCGGAGAGGGCCCTGCCGCTGGGGCTTTGATGAACTACCGCTATGAGTCGTATGGCCACGACGACCGCGTTGAACTGGCGCCGGGCGAGCATGTGGTGGCGATCGAAGTGCTTTCGTACGGCCGGCTTGGACCCGTGAACGAAATCCACGAACGCGGCGGACTAATCGTCGAGGGTGGGGTATTGAATGAACAGGGCGATTCGCTGGTGGATCTTGCGACACTGGGGCACTGGCGGGTGCATGAAGACCGTTCGTTTGAGGTTGATTTTGAGTTGGGAGGCCTCCCTTTTTATTGCGCATTTGGTTTTACCGAAACGATTGATTTTCGCCAATCCGTTGGAGATTGGTCGGCGGTGGATTTTGAGGATCAGGATTGGGCCGCTCCAGTTCCGATTGACGAAGGGGGCGGAATGCCGGTCTTTGCCGATCCGCCCACGTTTACAACGACCCCTTGGCTCTTAACTCCGCGCGAGATTCCGCCGATGGAACGAATTTCTCAGGCCTTTTCTCGGATCGCAACGTGCGGCGACGAGACGGATGAATCCGCTTGGAATGAGCTGCTGGCAGGGAATTCGACGTTAACGATTCCGGCTGGAGTCGCTACATCCATCGTGCTTGAACCGGGGACGTATGTAA
>JAJRRI010000075.1 GCA_024279685.1 Verrucomicrobiota bacterium
AAATTCGTGAAACAATTAAGAACTGTCTATTCACAATAAGGCTCGTGTCTTTTGACCAATGCCGAAGGGCTTGTCCCTGTTACTCCGCTTCGGCGGAGTTTTTTTATGCACACATCCACCGAACAGGTTAAGCATAAGCTTTTTATTTTTTAAAACTAGCCTTCCGCTTATTTTTCTTCTTCCTTTATTAAACAAGCAGAAGAAATTCGTGCCGGAAGGATCCTTCTAGCTCAAAATTATTATCCCCTTATCATTGCGAAGATTTCTGGGCACGATAGAATGCTTTTTCAATTTAAATGGAATCTTATGGCGAAGAAAGAAACACCGATGATGGCGCAGTATCGGTCGATACGGCGCGAGCTACCGGAGGATACCATCCTCTTTTTTCGGCTGGGCGATTTCTATGAAATGTTTTTCGATGACGCGAAGGTTGCTTCCGACATTCTTGGAATCACGCTAACCAAGCGGCACACGACGCCGATGTGCGGCATTCCCTATCACGCCGCTCCAAGCTATCTTGAACGACTGGTGAAGGCGGGCGTGAAGGTGGCCATTTGTGAGCAGGTGGAGGATCCTTCGGAAGCCAAGGGCATTGTGAAGCGCGAGGTGACGCGTATCGTAACGCCTGGCACGATCCTCGACGAGGTGACACTGGAGCGCAATCAAAACAATTTTCTCGCGGGGCTTTATCGCGAAAAAAGCGGCTTCGGGTTGGCGATGCTGGACCTTTCAACGGGCGAATTTTGGATCGAAGAATCGGATGATTTGGCGAGCGTACAGGCCAATTTATCGCGTTACGCCCCGGCGGAGTGTGTGATTGCTGAAGAGCAGTTGGGGGAGCTGACGCTGGAGTCCACGGATACCCTTTTAACGACCGGCGAGGACTGGACCTTTGAAGTGTCGAATGCCACGGATTTTTTGCTCCGTCATTTTGATGTGCATTCTTTGGAGGGGTTTGGTTGTTCGGCGATGTCGACTGGATTGGGCGCGGCGGGTGGGATGCTCTACTATGTAAAAACGAAGCTACGCCGCAACCTGTTGCACGTCCGGAATGTGCGCGTGAAAAATCCGGCGGACTATCTGCTCATGGATGAAACGACGGCGACCAATCTGGAGTTGGTTAGCCCGATCAATACACGGGCGGCGTATAAGGCGACGTTGCTCAATGTGCTCGATTCTACCTGCACGGCGATGGGCGGACGGTTACTGCGCGAGTGGGTGTTACGCCCGCTGAATAATTTAGAGCAAATCACGGCGCGGCACGATGCGGTCGATTTACTGGTACATAACCAAACCTATCTACGCTCTTTGCGCGATGTGCTTGGCGATATTAAAGATGTGGAGCGGCTGATCTCGCGCATTGGCTCAACGAGCGGCAACCCACGCGACGTGCGAGCGATGGGGCTTTCGCTTCAACAGATGCCGTTGGTCAAGTCGCTGCTTTCGGGCAAGGGAACGATTATGGAATCACTGGGCGATGCGATGACGGCCCTGCCGGAATTGGTGGCGCTGATCGACTCGGCGATGATGGATGAGCCGCCGATCAATTTGAAGGATGGCGGCGTGATTCGCCCTGGGTACCACGCGGAACTCGATGAGTTACGTGAGGCGGCGACACAGGGCCGCAAATGGCTCGCCGATTTTCAGGCCTCGGAGATCGAGCGGACGGGCATCAAAAGCCTAAAGGTTCGGCATAATAAGGTCTTTGGCTACTACATCGAAATTAGCAAAAGCTATCTGGCGGATGTGCCGGAGAGCTATATCCGCAAGCAGACGCTGGTGAACGCGGAGCGCTATATTACGCCGGAATTGAAGGAGTATGAAAACAAAATTTTCGGCGCACAGGAGCGATCGGTCGGGCTGGAGCAGGAGCTCTTCACCGAAATTCGGCGGCAGGTGGTGGGGCATCTAGAGACGATCCAGCACAACGCACTGGCGATCGGCCAAGTGGATCTGCTGGCCACCTTTGCTGAGCGCACGCTGTCTAATCATTACGTCCGCCCGCAGATGACCGATAACGGTAAGCTCGAAATTCGCGATGGCCGCCATCCGGTCGTTGAACAAATGCCAGATGCGGAACGCTTTGTTCCGAACGACTCGACGCTCGATCGCGAGACGCATCAGCTGATCATTATCACGGGGCCAAACATGGCGGGCAAGTCGACGTATATCCGGCAGGTGGCGCTGATTACGATTATGGCGCACATGGGGTGCTTTGTTCCAGCCACCTCGGCGGAGATTGGGGTGGTCGACCGGGTCTTCACCCGCGTGGGCGCGAGCGACGACCTTGCGCGGGGCCGTTCGACGTTCATGGTCGAAATGCAGGAAACCGCCAATATTCTCAATAACGCCACCCCTAAAAGCCTGATCGTACTCGACGAAATTGGACGGGGCACCAGCACGTTTGACGGCATCAGCATCGCATGGTCGGTGGCGGAGTATCTTTGTAAAAATCCGGCGCTGCAAGCGAAGACCCTTTTTGCCACGCATTACCATGAGCTGACCGACCTAACGCTAACCTTACCGAATGTAAAAAATTTCAGCGTACTGGTGAAGGAAAAGGGCGACTCCATCACCTTCCTACGCAAGATTGTTCCGGGCGCTGCGGATAAAAGTTATGGCATTCAGGTGGCTCGTCTGGCCGGCCTGCCCGACGAGGTGATCGAGCGCGCGAACGACATTCTCAGTAACCTCGAAGAGGGCGAGTTTGGCGACTCGGGTCAACCGAGGATCGCGAAAAAAAGACCTCACAAATTAAAGGCCCATATTGCTCAGCTTGATCTGTTCTAATTTTCAGTATCCGCACTTGCATGCCGTTGCCGTTGGCATTAACTTATTTTATTAGCTAAATAAGGGAGCAGTTATGAGTAAGAAGCCGTTTGGTGCATCCACCCTCTATGTTATTTTGGGTCTCGTTTTCATTGCCTTGCTCGGCATTCGAACCATTAGCACCCCCGAAATTTGGACACACCTTGCGCAAGGCCGCACTAATGCTCCAATCTCCTATCTAGATTCCGACACCGTCGTTAATACCACCCATCTCTATGACAAAGTTTCGTACGCCTTATGGAATATCGGCGTAGCGCCGTTGCTCATCGTCGCTAACGTCATCGGCCTGTTAGCGGCCTTCCTCCTCCTCCTTCAGGTTTCCAAGAAGTGGGGCAACGGTCTGAGCCAAGGGTTTGCTTTATTAATTTCTGGGCATCTCATTTTTCAAAATGTGGACGTCTCTCCCCAAACGATGATGATGCTCTTCATCGCTCTGTTCCTCTACCTGCTCTCAACCATCAACAAACCCGCCGTACTGTTTGGTGCCCTTATTCCCTTACAAATTCTCTGGGCCAACACCCACGGCTCGTTCCTGTTCGGTCCCTTCCTCGCCATACTCGCCGCACTTCAAGCCGCTCAGAATGCCAAGGGAAGCCGTCGCAAAAAACAACAAGGTCTTCCGGCCGGACTATTAGGAGCCCTTTCGGTGGCCTTGCTTATCGCGACCGTAATCAATCCTTACTTCCTTAAGCTCCATGCACAGGTACTCGCTAACGTACAAATGCCCTACCCGGCGTATTGGTCCTCTCTCTTTATAGAATACTTCCAAATCCCAGACCGCGACCCGCTCATTTTCCTCGTATTTATCATTGGCGCGGGAGGCCTAATTACTCTCAAAAAGAAATTACCCGTCATGCTCACCACCTTGGCGATCGTAGGCGCTTTCCTTATCTTTCGTTCAGTATATACAGCCCAACTCTTTGCGGTGCTCGCCTTCCCGTTCATGGTGCTGAGTTTTACGGCGATTGGTGAATATCTCTCCGATACGTTAAAACCTTTTCTCGGGAAACAAAACAAACGGCTGAGGCCCGCCACTCAGGCGATCTTCGTACTTCTGATTATTCTCTCGCTCCTTCCCGTCGTGAGCAACTGTGCCTACACCAAATTTGGTAGCGCATCCTCATTTGGATTCGGTATAGAAGAGCAACTCTACCCGGATGGAGTTGAAGCGATTATTAACCACCCTTCTTTTCCCGAAAACGTCATTAACTTAGCCGCCGATGGCGGGTATTTAGCCTTTAACTACCACCGAAAAATATTCATCGACTACCGCTCGGGTCGCTACGACCGTGAATTACTCAAAGAGCTTAATACCATGCTACTCGGTAGTTCCAAAGCCTATGATTCCATCTACGAAACCTATCGCCCCGAAGCCTTCATCATCAATACACTGACCCCCTCCTCCGCCCAAGGCATCGTGACTCTGCTTGCTCAGAAAATCTGGAAGCTGGCCTACTTCGACGGAACCACCGCCATCCTTCTGCTCAACAAAGAAGAGTTTGCGCCCATCCTGAATGATAAGGAGGCTCAAGCCGCTGGGCTGGCCAAACTCGAAGCGGCACGGGCGGACTATGCCGCGAAAGTGGGTCGTAACTGCCGCCCCGGAAACCCCGCCGAGCTGATCGGCTCTGGCAAGGTGTTCCTCGCGCTCAACCGACCGGCCGAAGCGGCGGCCATCTTTTCCCTACTCCTGCAAGGCAACGGCACCATTCCCGGTGCATGGATTGGGCTAGGAAACAGCCAATTACTACTGCAAGAATTCGAGAGCGCAAAAGTTTCACTCAAAACGGCCACCGAACTGGTTCCGAACAATTGGATGGCTTGGATTAGCTATGCGAGGGCTTGCGAAAGAGTCGGTGATATAACCGAACGGGATCACGCCATCGATAAGGCCCGACAGTTGGCCGAGAAAAGTAAAAGCGAGTCCACCGATCAAGAGGAGGAAACGCTTCCGGATGTCACAAACGAGGCCGCACCCACCTTGCTACAGGATATGCAAATTCCGGAATAGCGCCACTCCCTTACGGAGCGAATCAGGGTCGGATCTTCGCCAGAAGAATCCGACCTTTTTCGGTTTCACGATGGGTCTTGTCGAACAGAAATGAGTAGGAAAAAAGAGCATAACCTCGACTACCCGAATTCAGCACTTTATCGATCTGCGCCGCCACTTCGTCAACTTCATTCTTACAGTAGATCCCCACCACAACCGACGAAGAAAAACCTCGCCCTCCGGTTGCCTTTTTCATCGCCTTTATGTACGGATCGAACGATTGAGTTCCATAATTCATCTGCACCGCCCAATCAATCAATCCTTGCTTCACCCACGTTCCAGAATCTTGATGGGCATGCGCCTTTCCATCTACCGGGTTCCCCAATACACTAGCCGTTAGCAAACAGTTTCCCGGTTTGAGCGACTGCATAACATAGGAAATATCGCGCACCACTCGCGTCACCGAATCGCACCGGAACTGATGGATTTCTGCCGTAGAAACCTTCCAGCCATATCGATCAAACAACGCCGCCTGTGAAACCGGGTCGTACGAAAAATCGGAGTGCCGCCGTAGCTCTTCCTTGCTGGCATTCGGGTAGTGCTGTTCCGCCACAAGTCGGTAGTCTTCTGGATAGCGAATATAGTCGAGGTGAATGCCCGCCACATCGTACTGGCACAACTCGGCAACGATCCCGCGCAGATGTGCGCGCACCTCCGGAAGCACCGGATTAATGAACGAATACCACCCCGACGTCGGCAACATTTTTTGCCCAAGCGAATCCACCATAAACCAATCCGGATGTGCCGTCCAAAGTTGCCCCGCGGCTTCGGGGGGCTCCGCCAACCCTTTCCACGCCGGGAGTACGTTCAGATAGGCGTGTACACGCAGGCCGTGCGGTGCGGCAGTATCGAGTGCAAGCTGGAGTGGATCCCAACCGGGATCGGTTCCCAACGAGGCAACCTTACCGCCGGTCAATTCATAGGCCCAAGGTTCGAGTTGGCTCCGATAATATGCCGTGGCATTCCCTCGAATCTGAAAAAAAACATCGGTAAACCCCGCCATTGCAACGTTCTCAACAATACGGCGAACATCTTCAGGTGTGGTGTAATCAAACCGCGTAACCCATAGCGCACGAACCGGCGGTTGCGGCGGCTGGAACGAGCCTAACCCCATCCAAAGCACGGCAGCCGCAACCCCAATGCCCAGTAATACGACCCACACAGTCTTAATCCACTTCATCGCTACTCCGTTCAAGTGCAGTTTCCAGACATTGGAAATTTACACGCACCACTTCATGTTCTAATCTTTTCAGACAATTACAGGAAAGGAATTTATGAAGTATAAGCGAATCCTAGTAAAGATCAGCGGCGAAGCCTTGCAAAATAAAGCCAAGGGACTTAGCCACGATCCTGATATTCTCGCCGGCGTTGCCGACCAATTCAAACAGCTCCTCGAAATGGGGGCCGAGGTAGCCGTCGTGGTCGGGGGCGGAAATATTTTCCGGGGCCTCGCCGGAGCCGGGAAAGGCACCGACCGCACCACCGGCGACTACATGGGCATGCTCGCCACCATCATCAATTCGCTGGCCATCCAGTCCGCACTCGAAAATGCCGCCATCGAAACCCGCGTCATGACCGCCATCGCCATGCCCTCTATCGCGGAACCCTTCATTCGCCGCAAAGCCATCCGCCATCTGGAAAAAGGCCGAGTTGTTATCTTCGGCGCCGGCACTGGAAACCCCTACTTTACGACCGATAGTGCCGCCGCGTTGCGCGCCTCTGAAATCAATGCCGACGTGCTTATGAAAGCCACCAAAGTCGACGGGATCTATACCGCCGACCCCGTGACTCACCCCGAAGCCACTCGCTTTGAAAAAATCACCTATCAAGAGGCCCTCTCCAAACAACTCAAGATTATGGATGCCGCCGCTTTTCGTTGTGCATGGAGAACGACATTCCTATTGTAGTCTTCGACTTTTTCAAGGAAAACGGAATCATCGAAGTATTTACCGGAAAAGACTCCGGCACACTCGTTACACACTAAATTTAGAACGGAGGATGTACCATGCTGGAAACTATACTGCTCGAGACCGAGGATAAGATGGATAAGACCCTGCAGTTCCTGCAACAAGAATTGGCGGGCCTGCGTACCGGAAAAGCCCATCCCTCACTCGTCGACACCATTACGGTTGACTACTACGGACCCCCCACCCGCTTGCGCGACATCGCCAACATCTCCACCCCCGAGCCGCGCCTGATCGTCATCAACCCCTTCGACCCCTCGTCACTCGGCCTGATCGAAAAAGCCATTACCGCCGCCAACATCGGCATCACTCCGATGAACGACGGCCGCCTAATCCGCGTCCCCATCCCTGAACTCTCCGAAGAGCGGCGGAAAGAAATGGTTAAAATGGCAGGCCGCACCACCGAAGAGCAACGCGTGGCTATCCGTAATATTCGCCGCGATGCCAACGAGCAAATTAAAGGCCTCCAAAAAAGTGGAGATATTACCGAAGACGACCGCGATTCGGCCCTGGAAGACACTCAAAAATCGACGAATGGGCACATCACAAAGATGGATCATATTCTCGCCGCTAAAGAAAAAGAAGTGCTCGAGGTTTAAACGATAAAGGGGGCGGCCATCATGAAGCCTAAGGTTCTGCTCGGCATCACCGGCGGCATTGCCGCCTATAAAATGGCGGACGTCGTCAGCCAGCTCGTTAAAGCCGAGATTGACGTGCGCGTAATCATGAGCGAGACCGCCACTCGATTCGTCGCCCCGCTCACCTTTGCGGCTCTCACCCAGCAAAAGGTGCATACGTCCATCTTTCCCGAAATCTTGGCGGATGAAAAAGAGGGGATCTACCCCCACCTTTACCCTGCCACCGAAGCCGACATCTTCGTGGTCGCTCCCGCCACCGCCCATACCATCGCCAAGCTCGCCCACGGTTTTGGTGACAACATCATCTGCTGTAGCGCGCTTTAACTCAGCCCCGATTGCAACCGCTTCTTCTGCCCCGCCATGAATGTGCAAATGTGGGAACAACCCATCGTCCAAGAAAATATCCGCAAGCTGCTGGAGCTTGGCTGGCAACAAATCGGCCCCGAAGAAGGAACCCTCGCCTGTGGCATGACCGGCTACGGGCGACTGAGCGATCCCTCCGCCATCACCCAGATCATTCTCCATTCTGTTTCTAACTGTTAGTTCTGCAGGCTCAAAACAAGCACACGGGAATTTAATATGCCTAACAAAACAAAAAACAAGCCATCCGGTGGTTTTAAAAGCGGAAGCCAACCAGCTCTACAATCTCACCGCAGAAAGAATCGCTATTGAGGAGAAAAGAGGAAGATCATTGAGGAGGGATATCTCGGTTATTTAAAATATGACGGTAATGCGGTTGAAAAAGGAGTCATGGATGCTCGTTTATCGGCTGAGGCTCTTCTTGGCTTCGATGAGGCTTTTCGCTATTTCGTTCAGAAAGAAAAACCATCTTGGCGGAATGAGGATTTAAATCTTCCGGTTCGGATCGAAAAAGGATGCTGGCAAATTCTAATCCCGGCAGGATTGGCGGTTTTTGCTGGATACTATTTAAAGGCAACTGCAGGAAAGGCGGGGAGTGATGGTTTCTTTGAAACGGGGGCAGCCAAAGATTTGAATAAAATTCTAAAGGCAGCGTTGGTGTCCTTGAAATGGGTTGTAAAAATTTCAAAGCATGTGGGTGCGCTTGGTGATAAAGACAAGGTGAACAATGCTAAAGTTCCAGATATGGATCATATCACTGTGTTTAATGAGGCGGGAGAACCCCTCGTTATACCAACGGAATATTTTAAGTTGTACTGTACTTTCCCGTCTAAGTTATTAGGTAAATGTGCAAGTGTTATTGATCAGGGACGGGAACTGGAGATTGGATCGTTCGAAAACAATAAAATCGTCGACCCCGTTCGAGTTTCTCCCGAAGAGAGGTCAATTTTCTATCGGGAGAAAGACGAAGAGTCGGATGTTTTATTCCCAGAGCTTGAACACGGAAGGCCGGTCGAGTTGGAGGGTGAGATTACCCGTGCGACGGAAAGTGAAAATACGCTTGGATTTCGATATCAAGGCCATATTTTATTCTGCAAACCTGAACAGGGGGAAAAAATTGCATCCTTTAAGCAGAGGATTATTTCCCAGCAGGAGAATCATATTTTCCCGAAAGTAAAAATTGTCGGGGTTGTTGATCGGAAAGACAAAAATGATGAGTTTAAAGCCCATAAGCCCTGCATTGTATTTTCTGATATTCAACGGATCGAGACGGTTACAGGATCTCTTTTTTAGTGAGAGGCCCGTTGAATTTAGTTATATTTATCTGGATATAATATATTATTAATGCATTTATTCTCTAAATTTTATCTAAAACAGCATAAATAACGGAATAACAAACCATGATTATTGATTTTACAATATCTAATTTTCGTTCCATTCAGGAGGAGCAGACATTCAGTTTGTATGCAGAAAATCCGGGGACCCATTTGTTAGAAAATATTTCTTATTCAAATGGAAAACGAGTCGGGGTGTTAAAAAGTGCTGGAATTTATGGGGCGAATGCTTCGGGGAAGTCGAATCTCCTGCTGGCATTTGAAGCCTTGCAGTATCTCGTTCGTACTTCCGGTCGTTTCAAGGATGGAAATTTGATTGAGTGCTACGAGCCGTTCCGGTTGTCGGAAAAAACGAAAAACGCCCCTGTCCGCTTTAAAATTGAATTTTTCACACCGGATCAAACTCGGTATATCTACAAGCTTGCATTCGACCGCCATCGCATTGTCGAAGAGCATTTAAGCTTTTATCCATCGGCCAAGGCCGCACTGATTTTTGATCGAACGAAAACCGACACATGGGAAACCATCAAGTTTGGCACATTGTTTACGGGAGGCAGAAAACGAGTTCCATTTTTTGAAAACAACACCTACCTTTCAAAAGCTGGAGATAGTGCGGATGCGCCAGAGATGATTCGAAAGGTGTATAACTATTTTCGGAACGATGTGTTGCGTCTAGGGTTGAACGAAGAGGTTCGATTTGATGGATGGCTTGAAGACAAGACGGTGTTTAATAAGGTTTCCGAACTGTTGACCTTTGTGGATACCGGCATCAGCGGTGTGGTGGTGCAAGAAAAGACTGTGGACATGGACGTGGTGGAATTTCCGGATAATCTACCTCAATCCATAAAGGCATCCATTCTGCGCGATATGAAACGGTCGTTTCATTTTATTCACCAAACCGATTCCAATCGAACCGAATTATTTGATCTCCGAATAGAATCGACCGGAACCCAGAAGCTCTTCCGTCTGGCACCACTCTTTGTGGATGCGCTGGAGAACGGGAAGGTGCTAATTATCGATGAGTTGGACAATAGCCTGCATCCCTTCATCGTCGAGTTGATTATTCGACTGTTCAATGATCCCGATGTGAACCCAGGCAATGCCCAACTCATTTTTTCAACACACAACATTAGTTTGATGTCATCCGAGCATTTCCGGCGCGATCAGATTTGGCTGACCGAAAAGCGGAACGGTGCGACCCGGTTTTTCTCGTTGGCGGATTTCGATAAGAAAAAGGTAAAGCCTCAGAGTCCGTTCAACCAATGGTATGCGGAAGGCCGGTTTGGAGCCGTTCCGAAAATTGATTACCGAAGCATCGTCAATGTCCTTAAAAGCGATGGGAATGCAGATGCCTAAAAAACGAAATGTCCAGCAGCAGAGTTTAAAGCCTCGCTTGCATATTTTTTGCGAGGGCAAAAAAACCGAGCCAAACTATTTGAAGGGATATATTGAGATACATTTCCCTGGAACCAAACTTTCCCCCGTTAAAAAAACCGAAAAAAACACCCCCTTACAATTGGTCGATGCCGCGATTTATGAAAAGCAACACAACCCGCCAGACGATGTATTTTGGGTAGTTTATGATCGAGAGGGAGAAACGAAATATTCGAATAAAATCCATGCAGAGGCACGCACCAAGGCGGATTCCAGTGGCATAAAAATTGCCTTTTCAAATGTATGTTTTGAGGTCTGGATTTTGCTTCATTTCCAAGAGACAGTAGCTGCATATTCTAGTTATTTGGATTTAAAAAAGAAGAGCCATTTGACAACCCATATTAATGGATATGATAAAGGTGCCACGTACAGTTTCACGGATGAAGAGACGAAAATCGCCCGAAAAAATGCAAAGGTATTGAATCGGGAAACTAAAAAAGGGGCTAATTCATCATGGACAAAACCCCATCAATGGAACCCTTATACGGATCTGTATAAGCTACTTGATGCAATCGACGAATTCGGGAAATCACATATTGAACCATAAACTTTCTAGTGAATGGGTGCAGGCAAAAGGAAAGGATGGAAAGAAAAGATTCCGATCAAAAAGCCGACTTTATCCGAAGCAACCTTATTTAAAAAAACGGGTTAGAATGGTGCCACTCGCCAAGCGGGAAGAGCTGATCGATGCCTGCGTTCTCGAACGCTATTTTACTAACAAAAGTGTTACCGAAAAGAAACCTTCAGTTTATGGATCAAGCTTCCACGGAAATAAAACGGAGTCTACTTCAACTTCCATCACTACCGCCAAAGAAATAGAATTGAACCCCAGACCATGAAAAAAAGGATCCTTATTTTATCCGGGCCGACGCATGAGTATATCGATCCCGTGCGATTTATCGGTAATGCGAGTAGCGGAAAGATGGGCCGAGCACTGGCTGAAGAGGCCGCGAAACGGGGCTACGAAATTGATTTTGTGACGGGACCAGTGGCTAAAGAAAACCTTCCGCAGGCTGGAGCCCTCCATCGTGTGACGAGTGCGGCGGAAATGCTTTGTGAAGCTCAAAAACTTTTCTCTGCGGCGGATTTAATAATTTTTGCGGCCGCGGTGGCGGACTATGCCCCGGCGGAAAAGTTGGAACAAAAACGGGGAAAATCTAAAGAGGACTGGGTCTTAAACTTGTGCCCTACCTCCGATATCGCCCAGACGCTTTGTGTCGAAAAACGAGTGGATCAAATCGCGATCGGCTTTGCGCTACAGACGGGGGCGGGTGAGGCGAATGCGCGGCGCAAACTGGCGGCCAAAAATCTCGATGGCATTGTGCTCAATTCTCCGACCTCACTCGGCGCAAAAAACGGGTCCTTCAGCTATCTCGCCGCCGGAGTAGACGCATTTGATGACTGGGGTTGCATCGATAAAACCACGTGTGCAAAACAGCTGTTCGAGGCCATCAACCGCCGGAGCGTTTGACGGTGTAGCCTAGGGCTTGAAGCTCGGCGACGAGTAGATCGCGGTGGTCGCCTTGGATTTCGATTTTTCCGGATTTGAGCGTTCCGCCGGTCCCACACTTTTGCTTGAGGGTTTTGGCCAACTCTTTCAATCCTTCGGGGTGCAGAGGAACGCCGGTGATGACGGTCATACCTTTACCTTTACGCCCTTTCGTTTCGCGGCCGACGCGCACGATGCCGTCGCCTTTCGGCGTGGCCGGTGCTTTCTTTTCGGGGCGAATGCGGCCTTCGTTGGTCGAAAATACGATATCGAGATCGCCGAAGCCGTCCATTATTTTTTACCTACGAGTTGGGTGCCGGTATCCGTAAATTCAATGAGGCGTTTTTTGTAGAGTGCACCGATGGCTTGTTTGTAGGTTTTTTTGCTCACGCCGAAGAGATTATAAATCGTCTCTGGAGCGCTTTTCCCCGTGATGGGCATGGAGCCGCCTTGCTTTTTTAAGTGCTGGAGAATGAGATCGGTGAGGTCGGTCACTTTTTCGTAACCGGGTTTTTGTAGGCAGAGGTCGATCTTCCCATCGTCACGAACTTGTTTGATGAATCCATCTAGCCGCTGACCCCGTTCCAAAGGAAGGAAGGCCTCGTTGTGAAAGACCACGCCCCAGTGCGTGCCGTTAATGATCGCCTTGTAGCCGAGGTCGGTTTTGGCTGCAATCTGCAGGTTCACTTTTTCGCCCGCTTCGTAGGTGACTTCGGTTTTATCGAGAAACTTGTCGAGCTTGGAGGAGGCCACCAATCGGCCACTGACTCGGTCGAGATAGATCCACACCATGTATGACTGCCCCTCGCGCATTTTAATCTGTTGCTCGCGGAAGGGCACGAGCAGATCCTTCGGCAGTCCCCAATCGAGGAATGCGCCAACTCCCGTGACGGAAATCACGCGTAGTTCGGCAAATTCATCGACCATCGCATAGGGTTTCTGTGTGGTGGCCGTAATCCGATCCTCGGAATCGAGCATGATGAACACCTCGACGGAGTCGCCAGGCTTTAAGTTTTTGTCCACATACCGCTTGGGAAGTAGCACGTCCCCGAGCGTTTCTCCATCGAGAAATAGTCCAAATTCCGACGAGCGCAAAACCTGCAAGGTGTTTAGTTTACCGATGTCAGCCATCAGCGGTTTCCTGAGGTTCGGCGGCCCCGGTAGCGCGGACGGCTGCCATGGCCTTGATGTTTCGCGCGGCCATCGGCTCCCACCTGCACCTTGCGGTTGGGCGGGCGGACTTTCGGTCCGGGCTTGGCATCGGCCCCCGTGGCATTCATCGATTTTTCGCAATGGAGCGGATGTTTGAGATCAACGGGAATTGTGGTGCGAATCAGTTTTTCAATGGCGCGAAGATAGTAGCGTTCCTGGGCGCTACATAACGAAATGGCATCGCCATCCGCTCCAGCACGGGCCGTACGCCCAATGCGGTGGACATAGGTTTCAGGTTCGACGGGCAAGTCGTAGTTGATGACGTGCGAGATTCCATCGACATCGATGCCTCGCGCCGCGATATCGGTGGCCACGAGCGCGCGCACCCGTCCGGCTTTAAAGTCGGCCAGTGCTTTCGTGCGAGCGGTCTGGCTTTTATTGCCATGAATGGCGGCGGCGGTGATGCCTGCGCCTTCGAGTTTGCGCACCACCTTATTGGCTACGTGTTTCATCTGCGTGAAGACAATCACTCGGTTGAGTTTTTTATTGCTCAGTAGATTAACAATCGCTTCGTCTTTGTGCTTTTTATCGACAAAAATCATCTTCTGGATGATCCGCTCGACGGCGGGGTTTTCCGGTGCGATCGTGACATAGGCGGGGTCATTCACCAGGGTGCGCGCCAGATCGATGACTTTCCCCTCCATCGTGGCGGAGTAGAACAACGACTGCCGTTTCTTGGGCAGCTTGACGATCACTTTTTTAATATCGTTAATAAAGCCCATGTCGAGCATACGGTCGGCTTCGTCGAGCACGAAAATTTCAACGGCAGAGAGATTGATGTGGCCCTGATTCATGAGGTCAATCAAGCGGCCCGGTGTGGCGACGAGCACATGCACACCACGGCGCACGGCTTTGACCTGCGGGTTCTGCCCTACCCCACCAAAAATGACGGTGTGTGTGGTTTTGGTGTGCTTACCATACTTAGCGATACTGTCGCCAATTTGGGCCGCCAATTCGCGAGTTGGCGCAAGGATGAGTACGAGCGGCTTTCCCGAGACCGGATGCTTCTTGCCTAATGTAAGGTATTGAAGGATGGGTAGCGAGAAGGCGGCCGTTTTTCCCGTTCCGGTTTGCGCACAGCCAATCATGTCTCGCCCTTTAAGTAGCGAGGGGATGGATTGCTCTTGAATGGGCGATGGGGTGTGATAGCCCGCTTCCGATACGGCGCGGCCGATTTCTGGTAGTAGTTCGGCGAAGACGCCGTTGAGGTCATTTTCTTTCTTCATTTGTTTTTCCTAGCCGGCGATTAAATAATTTTTCTACTCGCCGCCGGTGGAGTGAAGAAAAAGGACGCGAAGCTGGAAACAGCCCGCACATGGGTTACTTAAGCGCGCTCTTCTATAGACAAGCCCCTCCGCTGTCAAGTGCTTCTAATTGGAAGATCGGCTTAAAGCTTTAATTAGGATCAGCCTTCTAAAAGCCAATCGGCTGAAACTTTAAGAATTTTTGAGAATACCTTGAGTTCAAAATCGTAAACCCCGCGTATGCCGGTTTCGATCTTAGATATACCTGCACGATCAATCGTTATACGATGTTTAGCAAGCTGTCCCGAAAGTTGATCCTGTGATAATCCCAACCGAATTCGAATCTCTTTGATACGCTGGCCAGCAATGTTCTTTTTTCGCACATTCATACTGGACAAACTAGCAACCAGCATCTTATAAAGTGTTCCAATATAGAACACCCAAGGCTCCGAGTTTTGGGGGAGTGCTGATCGAGATAACTGAAGATAAAAATAGCGTGGCGCATCTTATGTTTAACTGTGAAATTTATTCTCTTGAGGATGATCTTAAATTTTGGATAAAGTATAGCCCTATCCCACAATAGATAAAAAAGGAGATAGAATGAAAAATAGGAATAGAGTTGCAGTGGGAATTCTACTGATTGGGAATATGGCATGGGGAAAGACGGATGCCCCCGCAAGTGATCCGAAAGCCGTCATTGATAGCGAGCAGGTGCTTGGGGAGCGATTGATCTCGATTCAACGGCAATACTTTCCCGTTAGTTTACCTTCGCTAACGGAACGGCTACTCCAGCCTGCCGGGAGCTTTCCCGTCGATTTTAAAGGTTTTGATCCGAAAATACGTAAGGGATTCCGAGGCTGGATCGACGAACATGGAATTGTGCATTATTCCGTGGGCTTGTACGAAGATGATCGGACGGGCGAGATTGTGGTATTGGATGATTCGGGGTGGGAAATATTCAGGATACCTCGCAAGAAAACGTACGATAAATACGATCTCCAGCGTGAGTT
>JAJRRI010000076.1 GCA_024279685.1 Verrucomicrobiota bacterium
CCGGATAAAATCATGTCCATCCTGTAATCCGGTCTAAATTTTTCTAGTTTAGCCACGTTCGCCATAAAAAAATTCGAAGCGCCTACTTTTTGCGTGGGAGAGCGCAAAAAGCGAATGCGTGAATATTCTTTATGTTTTCGGGCGGTGGCTGTGGTAAAAACCGATCCATATGAAAGAAGAAATGAAAGATCCCCAAGTCGCTGAAAAAGCGGGCATCGTGTCGATTGTCGGACGCACGAATGTGGGCAAGTCGACGCTGGTGAACCATCTGCTGGGCGAGAAGGTGAGCATCGTGAGCGATACGGTGCAGACGACGCGCAACTTAATCCGCGCGATTCTTACTGAGCCGCGCGGTCAGATTGTATTTCTCGACACGCCGGGCGTGCACAAAGCAACGGGCGAGCTGGGCAAGAACCTCAATAAGACGGCGCGGTCAGCGGTTGAGGGGGTGGATGCGGTGCTGTTGGTATTGGATCGCTCGAAAAAGCCAGCGTTGGAAGACGACGGCTGGTTCCGCCGCATTGCCCGTGAAACGGGGCCTTGCATTATTGCGCTGAATAAATGCGATGTGCATTACGATCGTTCGGCCGACTATAAAACCTTGTGGGACGAGATTAAGGCGGAGAAGGAGAGTGCTTTGGAGCCGGTTTGGGTGGATGTTTCGGCCTTACATGGCGACGGAATGGAGGGGCTGCTCAATACGCTCTTTACGCATACGCCGGAGGGGCCGGCTCTTTTTCCGGATGATATTTTAACGGACTATCCGCGTAAGCTCAACATGGCGGATGTGATCCGTGAAAAGCTTTTCCATCGGTTGCATAGCGAGTTGCCGCATGCGGTTGCGGTTTGGATTGAGAATATTGACGAGCGGGAAAAGAAGTGGACGGTGGATGCGACGATCTATGTGGAGCGCCATTCGCAGAAGGGCATTGTGATCGGCGAGAAGGGGCGTCAACTTAAGTGGGTGCGCGAGCAGGCTGAGAAGGAGTTGCACGAAATGTATGGCGTACGCTTTAAGATTAAGCTCTGGGTGAAGGTTGAAAAAAATTGGCGTAAGAATTTTTGGATGCTCAAGAAATTTGGTTATGCTTAGTGCTGGGCGATGGGGTTTTGAGGAAGAGCGCCTTCGCGGAATGAACGCATGAAAAAAACGGAACCCATGGATCGTCCGAGTAAGAGAGCGGAGGTGCGCCCGCTGACCACGGATGAGCGCGCATCATTTGTGATCCTGTCGTTCTACATGGCGGCCTTTTGCATCTGCACCTTTTTATTTTTGGATTCGCTGGTGTTGCGGATTTTGGGTGTGACTTCGGGCGCGGCGGGGCTGTTTCTTTTTGTGGCGGCCTTTTTTAATACCGAGCGGCCGGAGAAGGGGCACTCGATTCATCCCCTGCGTTCTTACCTCTTTAGTCTATTCACGACGCTGGTGTGTTTGTTTTTGATCCGATTTGTGGCGGGGATGATTGGTCATACCGTGGCGGCGGTGATCGTGGCCTATGGCGGGCTGCTGGTGTCGCTGGTTGTTTTGCGTAAGGCGGTAGTGCAGGTCGTCTCGGCCCTACTGGTTTTAACGTTCCTGTTTGTTGTGGTTAGCCACCGAGGTGCGGTGCTGGCGGGAGATATGAAGTTCAAAAATGTCGTACGGCAGTGCGGTCAGCTGGTCTTGCAGATGGGGCCGATTCAGAATATTTCGAATCTATTGCTGACCGGAAGCTACATGAGTTATCTCTCTCGTATCGATTACCGCGATGACCAGATTAATATTTTAGCCATCCGTACGGTGGCCGACTCTGGAGACGACGAGATCCGAAAAACGGTGGCCATCCTCAATTTTGTAAGCAACGAAATTTATTATATTTCCGATCCAAACGACGGAATTGAGCATGTCAAAGATCCAATCACCACGCTCATTGCTGGGGGCGGGGACTGCGAAGATCAGACCCTCCTCCTCTGCTCCATGCTCGAAAGCGTAGGCGTAAAAACCTATATTGCTTTTACCGATGATCATGTTTTTGCTTTGGTTCGATTTAGTCAGGAGGCCCCCGAACTTTCGGTTGCGCCGTACCTCTGGATCGAGGGACGGCCTTGTTATGTGCTTGAAGCCGCCGACCCGGGGGCAATCCTTGGCTGGAGCGCTACCGTTCCGGGGGATGTAAAGCAGGTTTTTGATGTGCGCGGGAAGTTTCCAGCGAAATTTTCGCTAGCTCCGGAATAGCGCGGTGGGGTAGGTATTAAGGAAGCAATGAAGGGGCGAGTATGAAAATTATGGTGGCGCGGATTCCTGAAGAAGGGTCGCAACTTGAAGGAGACGATCCTGGCTTGATGATGGAGTTGGATGAAGACCCGTCCGTTCAGTCCGTCGGCGATGTGCGATACGACGTGCATGTTCAGCAGGTTTCAGAGGAACTGGTCGTGCGCGGAACACTACGGCTGGCTCTCGATTTGAAGTGCGCAAGATGTTCCCAATTTTTCTCGACAACGGTGACCGATTCCGATTTTGTACGCGCCTATCCCGCATCTAAGGATACCGAATCGGTAGATACTACGATGGATTTTCGAGAGAATCTCTTATTGCACCTGCCGGCGTTTCCGGTGTGCAATGAAGGATGTAAGGGATTGTGTGCGCAGTGTGGAGCGGATCTGAATAAGGGATTCTGCGCCTGCGAAAAACAGGAGCGGCCAAACCCGTGGTCGGCACTGGACAACTTAGATTTTTAGAACGTGAAGGAGGATTGCTATGGCAGTTCCAAAAAGAAAGACCTCGAAGAGTAGAACCGCAAGCCGCAAGGCTCAGAATACGAAGAAGCCAATCACCCGAGCTTCGAGCTGTGCACAGTGTGGTGCGCCGCAGCAACCTCACCACGCCTGCCCGAGTTGCGGATACTACAGCGGCCGCCAAGTTCTGACGGTTTCTTCCGACGAGTAGCCCTCATGCGTATCTCAATCGATGCGATGGGCGGCGACTTTGCTCCCCGGGAAATTGTTGCCGGCACCTTGCAGGCGGCTAAAAGTCTGAAAGGGCTTGAAAAGCTATTTTTGGTGGGCGACGAAACCGCCATTAAAAAACAGCTTAAAAAGCACAAGGGGCCGATCCCCAAATGCATCGAAATCATCCATGCTTCCGAAGTGGTGGGCATGGGTGAATCGCCTGCTGTAGCGATCCGACGGAAGAAAGATTCCTCAATTGCCCGCGCTATTGAGTTGGTCAAGGACGGGAAGGCCGATGCGATTTTTTCCGCCGGAAATACCGGGGCCGCCGTAGCAGCTGCCACGCTCAAGCTCCGCACGCTGAAAGGGGTCACCCGCCCAGCGATCGCCACGGTTATGCCCACGACCACCGAGACCCCCTTTGTCCTGCTCGATGCGGGGGCCAACCCTGACAGCACCCCAGAAATGATTCAGCAATACGCGGTGATGGGGAGTATTTATTCGCGTGAAATTCTTGGAACTGAAAACCCGAGTGTCGGCCTACTCAGCATCGGTGAAGAGGCCGCCAAAGGGAATGAGACCACCAAGAAATCTTTTAATTTACTCAAGCAAGCCCACCTTAATTTTATCGGCAACGTGGAAAGCCGCGACCTCTTCACGGGCAAAGTCAATGTGGCGGTGTGTGATGGATTTGTCGGGAACGTCGTGCTCAAGACCTGTGAATCCGTCGCCCGCATGATTTCCAGTGGGCTTCAGGAGCTGTTCCGGAAAAACCCGCTGCGCATGCTGGGCTATCTATTTTCGCGCGGGGTCTTTAAAGAGATGAAAAAAAAATCCGCCCCTTCCAGTTATGGGGGCGCACCCTTGCTCGGTGCAAATGGAGTGGTGATCATTGGTCACGGCTCGTCGAACGCCCATGCCGCCTTTAATGCAATCCGCGTGGCCAGCGAAGCGATTGATCATGATGTAAACCATTTGATTGAAGCAGAACTAAAGCGTATAAACAACGGAACCTAGATCTTCACGAGACGCGACTATGGAACCGACCCGCACAGTTTCAATTATTGGAACCGGATCGTATGTGCCTGAAAAGGTACTCACGAACCAAGACCTCGCCAAAATCGTCGACACTTCCGACGAATGGATTCATTCCCGCACGGGGATGCGCGAGCGGCATATCGCCGCCGCCGATCAGGCGACCTCAGACTTGGGTACGGAAGCCGCCAAAGCGGCGCTGGCCGATGCTGGAATTGACGCCGAAGAAATCGACCTGCTCTTCGTTGCCACCCTTTCTCCCGATATGTTTTTCCCGAGCACCGCCTGTTTTGTTCAAGATAAAATCGGGGCTAAAAATGCTTTTTGCTATGACCTCGGCGCGGCTTGCTCAGGATTTTTATACTCCCTCGAGACCGCCAAAAATCAGATTGCTTGCGGTGCCGCAAAAACCGCCCTCGTAATTGGCGCGGAAAAAATGAGCACCTTTATCGATTGGGAAGACCGATCCACCTGCATCCTGTTTGGCGACGGTGCAGGAGCGGCGGTTATACAGGCCGGGGGCGAAGGCCGCGGAATTATGCAGGCGGCGATGGGGTCCGATGGATCACTGGCGAACCTACTCTGGACGCCGGGCGGCGGAAGCCGCAATCCCATTTCGCACGAGATGATCGACCAGCGTCAGCACTATTTAAAGATGCAGGGGCGGGAGGTCTTCAAGCATGCCGTCGTTCGCATGGCCGAGGCCGTGAATCAGGCGCTGGAAAAAAATAACCTCCGAGCTGACGAGATCAAATGTTTTATTCCGCATCAGGCCAATATTCGAATTATTGATGCGATTGTTAAGCGATTGGGCATTGCGGGGCGGGTCTATACGAATGTTGAAAAATATGCTAACACCTCCTCCGCCGCGCTGGCGATTGCGATGGATGAAGCCGCTAAGGATGGAACCATCCAGCAGGGCGACTTGGTTGCATTGACCGTGTTTGGCGGTGGTTTTACTTGGGGTGCTAACGTATTGGAATGGAGTAAATCATGAAACGAGCCATCGTATTTCCCGGACAGGGATCGCAATGTGTAGGCATGGGGCAGGATTTTGCTGAGGCTCTTCCAGAGTGCAAATCCATCTTCGATCAAGCCAACGAAATTCTCGGCTATGATCTCGCTAAAATTTGTTTTGAGGGTCCGCAGGAGA
Source organism: Verrucomicrobiota bacterium (assembly GCA_024279685.1). Classification (GTDB taxonomy): domain Bacteria; phylum Verrucomicrobiota; class Kiritimatiellia; order Kiritimatiellales; family Pontiellaceae; genus Pontiella. The sequence continues at coordinate 5,117 of JAJRRI010000076.1, forward strand.
AGCTCAATAAATCCAACTACGCGCAGCTCGGATTGTTCGTGGCGAGTGCTGCGGCCTTCCGCACGCTGGAACTTCGGCAACCGGAACTTGAATACGACCTCCTCGCTGGGCATAGCCTCGGCGAATGGACCGCGCTCTATGTGGCGGGTGTGGTTAGCTTTGAGGATACGATCAAAATTTTACGAATCCGCGGCGAAGCAATGCAGGCCGCATGCGAAGAAAATCCGGGCGCCATGCTCGCTGTGATGGGCATGGATGGCGCCGATTTGGTCAAGCTGGCTCGTGAAGCGGGATGCTACGTGGCCAACTTTAATTCGCTGGCACAGACGGTTCTTTCCGGTACGGCGGAATCGATTGCTCAAGCGGAAGCTCTCGTGAAGGGTGCGGGGGCCAAACGGGCCATCCGCCTTCCCGTGGCTGGCGGATTCCACTCGCCGCTGATGCAACCTGCCGCCGACACCATGGCCGCCTTCCTGGCCGACCTTGATTTTGCGGAAACGAAGATTCCCGTGCTTTCAAATGTGACGGCCCAGGTGCATAAAAATAGCTCCGTGAAGGAGAATATGGTCAAGCAGATCACCTCTTCTGTGCAGTGGGTTTCAAGCATTCAATGGCTGGTTACGGATGGCGTGGAAGAGATCGTCGAGTGCGGGCCGGGCAAGGTGCTGGCAGGACTTATAAAGCGGATTGACAAGACCTGTTCAGTCCGTAACATCGGCCAATTAACAGATGTGGAAAATAAATAAGGACGACCTATGTTTGAACTAACCGATAAAGTGGCTTTGGTAACGGGCGCAGCGCGTGGACTGGGACAGGCGATTGCTCTTAAATTAGCGGCGGCCGGTGCGGATCTGGCCTTATGCGATCTAAATGCCGAATGGGCGGAAGAAACCGCCGCGCAAGTTAAGGCTTTAGGGCGTCGAGCTGAGTGCTACGGCGTGAACGTGGCTGAGGGCGAAAGCGTCACCGCAGGCGTCAAGGCGATCGAAAAAGATTTTGGAAAGATTGATATTCTCGTCAACAACGCAGGGATTACCAAAGATGGCCTGCTGATACGTATGAGCGAGGATGATTGGGATGCGGTGCTGAATGTGAACCTTAAGGGAACCTTTCTCTGCACCAAAGCCGTTATGCGCGGGATGATGAAGAAGCGCTCTGGAGCCATCGTCAATATTGCTTCGGTGATTGGCCTGATGGGCAATGCTGGGCAAGCGAACTATGCGGCCTCGAAGGGCGGTGTAATTTCTTTCAGCAAAACCGTGGCCAAGGAGTTGTCCTCCCGTAACGTCCGCTGTAACGCGGTTGCGCCAGGGTTTATCCGCACTCCGATGACCGATGCATTGGGCGAAGACGTTCAGAATAAAATGAAAGAGCTCATCCCACTCAGCCGCTTTGGCGAGCCGGAAGATGTAGCTAATGTGGTTCTTTTTTTGGCCAGTGATGCCTCCGCGTACGTTACGGGATAAGTGATCTCAACGTGCGGCGGAATGGTAATGTAGTATTCAAACCTGTAAACCTAAGTAAAAGGAGATAGAAACCATGGGACTCGAAGATAAAGTAAAAGAGATTATTGTTGAACAACTCGGCGTTAATGCAGACCAAGTTAAGCCTGATGCATCCTTCATTGAAGACCTCGGGGCAGATTCACTGGATACCGTGGAGCTGGTTATGGCATTCGAAGAAGAGTTCGGCGCTGAAATTCCGGATGAAGACGCTGAAAAAATGACCTCCGTGGGCGGAGTTGTCAAATACCTGACCGAAAAAGGCTTCGATAAATAGTTCGGCCTGTAAGGTTTTAAATGGCCGGAACCATCCTATGGGTGTTCCGGCTCTTTTGGATTTTAGTTTCATAGTGAGGGATGAGTCATGGAGCGGCGTGAAGTAGTAGTCACAGGTTTGGGCGTGGTTACGCCTGTAGCGAGCGAACTCGATCGATTTTGGGAAGCCATCAAAACCGGCCAGTCCGGGATTTCCCACGTTGAAAATGTGGTGGATATCGATCAGTACCCCGTCACGATCGGCGGCGAGATTCGCGACCTGGATATTGAAAAATTCGTCGACAAGAAAGACGCCCGTAAGATGGATCCCTTTTCCATTTGGGGCGTTGCTGCCGCCGCGATGGCCGTGGAAGATTCCGGTCTCGATCTCAATGCGGTCGATCTCCAGCGCGTCGGTGTGATTGCCAGCTCTGGCATCGGCGGCATGCAGTATATGCAAACGCAATCTGCCCGAGCGGTTGCGGGAGGACCGCGCCGCATTTCCCCGCAACTGATCCCTCAGATGATCGTCAACATCCTCTCCGGATACGTGGCGATCAAGTATGGCTTCAAAGGCCCTAATTTTAGTGTCACCAGCGCCTGTGCTTCGGGTACGCACTCCATTGGCGAATCGATGCGCATGATCCAATACGGCGATGCCGATGTAATGATTGCGGGCGGAGCCGAAGCCTCGGTCGCGATGCTGGGGATCGGCGGCTTTGCTGCGATGCGCGCCACGAGCCGGCGCAATGACGACCCGCAAGGCGCTTCCCGCCCGTTCGATAAAACCCGCGATGGTTTTGTCATGTCCGAAGGCGCCGGTATTATTGTCCTTGAAGAGAAGGAGCACGCTCTTAAGCGCGGCGCAAGAATTTATTGCGATGCGGCCGGGTATGGCCGTACCTGCGATGCGTATCACATTACGGCGCCGTCTGAAGAGGCGGTCGAGGCCGGCCGAGGTATGTCGCTCGCCATTGCCGATGCCGGACTAAACCCCGCGGATATCGACTATATCAATGCGCATGGAACCTCCACGCCGTACAACGATAAAGGCGAGACTCTTGCCATCAAGCGTGCCCTCGGGGAAGAGCTAGCCTATAAAGTGGCCATTAGTTCCACTAAATCGATGACCGGGCACATGCTCGGCGCGGCAGGCGGAGTGGAAGCCGCCATCTGTGCCCTCGCGGTCCGCGATAGCATTGCGCCGCCGACCATTAACTATACCACGCCTGATCCCGACTGCGACCTGGACTATGTCCCGAATACCGCGCGGAAAATGAATATTGATGCCGCACTGAGCAACTCGCTCGGGTTTGGCGGGCATAACGCCACGCTCTGCTTCACGAAAAACAAGTAGTTTTTCGTTTGGGAAAAAGCAAAAGGCGCTCGGCATTCGCGGGGTGCCTTTTTTTCGTTCTACTCAGCATAAAAAGCCTTCTCGCCCTATCGACCCGCAGCCATATCAGAGTAGATTTTGATTGCTTGAAAGGGGATAATGTTTTATACGATATTTAAATTTCAACTGGAGATATATGATGAAAGGTCTGACCAAAAGTTTATTGAGCGTGGCAGTCATGGGGGGTGTTGCAGTGTCCAGTGCGGCGGAGTTTCCGCTCCGGGTAGATATCGATGTTTCCACCAAACGGCATACTAACCAAATCGGCGCAGGCAATAGTGGAGAGGCCAAAATCGAGAACGTTCAGGTTTGTGTAAAAATCCGCAAGGCCGGTGGACAAGCCTACGAAGGTCAATTGACTGCGGAACTCCATATAATCGGACAGCAGATCCAGAGCGGCTTCTACGGCATCATCGATGTTGTGTCGGAAAATTTCTACTTCACGAAGGAGAATGACAACACATTTGAGTTTAATACAAAGATGTACGCGATCGGTAAAACGAGCGGAAATATTAACGTAGGCGGAAAATATGAAACGTACCTACTGGTTCTCGTTGACGCGGACGGAAAGGTCATTGAAACCCGCTCTGGCCGTTCGATTGGAGAGAAGGGCATTGCCTTTATCCGTGAGCTAGGGCCTATGACCCTATTTGACGAGGATGGAAATGTGATCGGCAAGGTGGAGAATCCAGGAGCCGCCTTCAAGGCCGCTGTTCCTGCGGCAACCTACTCCGGTGAGTAATCCCCCGAGCTGTGAATGGCTTGGAAAGGCGGCTCTTGGTTAGGGTCGCTTTTTTTATTCAAATGGGCCAGTAGACGGCGCACCCCAAAACGGTTGGTTTTGCACTGATACTTCTCATAGACTCTACTTTTAGTACGTCATAAGGAATGAAACAGAAAATGAATCTAAAAAAAGTACTTTCACCGGATGTGGTGTGGGTCGATCTCAAGGCCGACAGCAAGCAGGGGATTATCGAGGAGATGATCGCTCGCCTGGGTGCGGCGGGCAAGATCAAGGATCGTGATGCCGCGCTGCAATCGGTGCTTGACCGCGAAGAAAAAATGTCTACCGGGATGCAGAATGGAGTCGCCATCCCGCATGGTAAAACAGATGCCGTGAAGTCGCTTGTTGTCGCGGTTGGTCTTAACAAAGCAGGGGTCCACTTTGACTCGTTAGACGGTTCTCCCTGCACGATTTTTATCATGACGCTCTCGCCCCTTAAGCGCCAAGGGCCGCATATACAGTTTTTAGCCGAGATCAGCCAGTTGCTCGGTCAGTCTGCCGCGCGCGAAAAACTACTGGCTTGCCAGACCTCGGGCGATATTTACGACCTCCTGACTTGAAGATAACGTACGATGCAGGAGGCCACCACAACTCAGCTTATTCACCAGGTCTCCGAGGCCTCCGCCCATAACATCACGCATATGATGATGCTTCTGGTTCTTCAGTTAGCCATCATTATTATTGTTGCCAAGATCGGTGGCTATTTGTTCCAGCGCCTCCTTAAAATGCCGTCCGTACTGGGCGAACTGGCCTCGGGTATGATCATCGGCCCCTATGCGTTGGGCGGAAAAATAGTCTTGCCCGGAATGGGGTTTTTATTTACGGAGCATGCTGGATTCGCCGCTTCGGCAGAGCTGTATGGCATCGCCACGCTCGCCTCGATTGTTCTATTGTTTCTTGCGGGGCTTGAAACCGACCTCGCCGCATTTCTCCGCTACTCCGTGGTCGGCTCGTTTGTGGGCCTCGGCGGGCTCATTTCCGCGTTTGTGTTGGGTGATTTTGTTGCCGTCCTATGGCCGGGTAACGGCATCGACTCGTTCATGGATCCGGCCGCGCTATTTCTCGGTGTGATTTCCGTTGCGACCTCCGTCGGGATCACCGCGCGTATTCTGGCCGAAAAACAGAAAATGTCCTCGCCGGAGGGGGTTACCATCCTCGCCGGTGCTGTGTTCGACGATGTCTTAGGTATTGTCACTCTCGCCGTTGTGATGGGCATGGCCAAGGTCAGCATGGACGGGGGGGAGGTCAACTGGGGCGAAATCGGCATCATCGCCGCCAAGGCGATTGGTTTTTTCGTGGTGGTCACCTCTTTGGGTCTTATCTTTGCCCGCAAGATTACGGCGGTGATCAAGAAATTTAAATCGACCGAAATTATTGTGGCCATCTGTTTTGGACTGGCTCTCTTGCTCGCTGGACTTGCTGAAATGGCTGGGCTGGCGATGATCATCGGGGCCTACATTATGGGACTGGCTCTTTCCCGCACCGACCTCGCCCACGAGATTCAACACCACCTGCAAGGGGTCTACAGTATTCTTGTTCCCATCTTTTTCTGCGTGATGGGCATGATGGTCGACTTTTCGGTCATGAAACCGATGCTGGTTTTTGGTTTAGTCTATTCGCTACTGGCTATTCTTTCCAAGGTGGTTGGATGCGGTCTTCCGGCCTATATGATGAAGTTTAATGTACGCGGCTCGCTACGCATTGGTCTCGGTATGCTTCCGCGCGGTGAGGTTGCGTTGATTATCGCCGGAGTCGGTTTGGCCAGCGGAATCATTGACCAAGGCGTTTTTGGTGTCGCCATCATGATGACCGTCATTACCACGATGCTTGCGCCGCCGCTCCTGGTGAAATCCTTCGATGGAGGCTCTGGATTACGCAAGGAGATAGAAGGCGTCAGCGACGATATTGAAACCATCGTTCTCGAATTTCCCTCGCGCGACATCACGGAATTTCTGTTTAACCGCTTTGTCCGCGCCCTGTAAGCCGAAGAGTTTTTTGTGCACCGCCTGCACACAAACACTCCGACCTGCCGCGTGCTTAAGGATGATATTGCCTTCACGCTGATTCAAGACGGAGAGACGTTACGGATTCATGTTTCAATCGCCAGCCAGCACGTGGCCCGCATGATCTTGCTCGAAGAGCTACTCGCCCTCTCCGATCTGCTCGAATCTACCAAGCAAATGAAGGGTCTTGATGAAATGGGTTCCGACCTGATGTCCGGACTTTTTGTTTAAGGATCGCCCTAGAAGTTGAGGATCAGGGCGGTTAGGATTTGGTTAATATTTTTCCACTCGGCGGGGCCGCGGACGGCGATCCAGCGGTAGCCCAGCCGTAGTTTTACCGATCTCGTGGTGGTATAGTAGAGTCCGCCGGTTAGCCAGTTCTTTTCGATCCGTGCACTATTCTTTCCGTAGAAAAACTCTTCTTCAAAATAGGGTTTGATATCGAAGGGCAGTATCGCCCAAGGGAGCTCGGCACGGGTGCGGTTGCGCAAGCGGAGGTCGTCTTTCTTGGCCCATGAATAATCACGAAACTCAATGCGGCTTCGATTAGACAGACGGATGTCTTCAATCGAGCCGAACCCGGTTAGGTTGATCAGCGGGCGTTGTTCCGTTAACCAGTCATCGGCCGGTTTCACCTTCGCCTCACGGTAGGCCGCTTCGATGCGCCAGGCGGGGTGAAACGTGTAGCCGATGCCGAAATCGACATAGCCGAAGAAGCCGTCGCTGAAATCGTTCCATAACACGGCCTGTGCGCTGGAATAGACCGACCACTTTGCGCTCAGCGTCGCACGGACAACGAGATCGTGCGTGGTGCCCCAGTCGAGACTTTTTGCGCCTGCGGGGAAGGGGAGAATAAGCGTTAAGGCAAGTGCGGCGAGCCGGAGTCTACACATGGGTTTCGAGGCCCTTAATCAACGCGTCCGAACCTGCGCCACAGGAGATCACCGAGCGCATGGCATCCTCTACCGAAACGTTGACGGGGTGAACATATTTTTGATCGAGGTGATAGATGAAGCCGGAGGTGGGGTTCGGTCCTGTCGGAACAAATACGGTGATCGTGTCGTTATCATGCCGGTCGGTGATGAAGGCCGTGACCTGGGTGTCGTTCTCGAAAATCTGTACCAACGCCACCGAGGAGAAGGGCGATGTTTTCATGCCGAGAAACTGGTTTACGGTTTCTTTGATCATTTTATAGCCCGGCGCCTTGCTCAGTAGGCTACGTTCGAAGCCGTCGTAAATCCAACGACCGATACGCGTTTTTACGAACAGTCCGACGGCGAAGAAACTTAGGATAATCACGGATAGAACAATCATCATGGCGATTAGATCCTCGTATTGCTCCGGAAAATTAATCCAGCTCACCACTAGATTCGTGAGCGGCTTGATTCCATCCCCCACCTTCCCGAAGAGCCATTTAAAGGCAAGGCTCAGAATAATAGCGGGTAAAATGACGATGACTCCGCCGAGTAGCGTCGTCCTGAAAAAGTTTTTAGTACGAGTCAACATGGGGCGTATGATATGGGGGCTATGAATCGTGATCGAGAAGAATAAGCCGTTTGATTTTTTTTAGGTATGCATATTGCGTAACTCGGGACGGGTACTCGAAGGAGGGGTAGGATGTATTTTTCGCCTTCGACGGTAATCCCCAAAGCCACGATGGCGCAGGGGCATTGCTCAGGAAGCGGTTTTTTTTGAGTGTTAAAAGTTGAGTGTAGTCCCCTCGTCTGGCCGATAGGCTGGATCTTTTTACACCCCATAAAAAGGAGGCCACACGATGGATAACGCTTGCCCCCGATTTTTAGACTACAGGCTTAAGTAGATTCTGCGTCCTTAAAACAGGAAAAAGGACGAATGCAGATAGGAAGAAAACGAAGAATATTTACGGATAGTTTGTAACCCATGTCCCACGTCAGACAGGGGTATAAAAACATTGGCTGAACGGGCTCCGAATATCAGGGTCACCCGCCATAGCATTTTAACAGCTTTACGATCTATCTTATCTCTCAAGTGTTAGTATCCCTGCCTGCACATGCAGGTATTGGGTTAAAGCGGGGCGCTTATGACGAGCACGAGACCTCTATTTTTCTTCTAGCTAGCATTTATTTTCTAAACGGTGCGTTGGCTTGAGCTACGGCATTTATCCTATTGGAAGGGGTATAGACGAAATGATGAAAATCATACTGGCCTGCATGGGGGGATGCTTTGCAATCGGTGCGGTACTTTCTTTTTCACGAGTCTTGATTGAATTCCAAAGGGCTAAAAATAAGTTAAATTAACCGCACTTCGAACGAGATTCTCGTGCGGTGTTTTTAGTGGAGTTCCTGCCAGAAGCCGTCCGGTTCTTGGCCAATGCGCCAGTAGGCCGTGCCGCGAATCGGGTGTTGGGCGTAGAGGGCGAGCTTGGCCTTCAGCGATTGGACGGTTTCGTAGTGGACATTGATGGTGACGGTCTCGGTGAAGGAGTAGCTTCCGCCCGTCTCGGGCTCCCACGTAGAGGTCAGGCTCTTTTTTAGCAGCTCTTTCACGACCTCGGAGTTTTTATAGGCCCGCGCGAGAGTAGGAGTTTGCCAGCCGCGGCCGTAAAGGGGGATGCCCATGATGAGCTTATCGGGGGGGATGGTGGAAAGTGCGTAGGCATAGATTTTCTTGCACCAGGGTAACGAGGCAATTGGACCGGGGCCGCCGCCGCGATAGTGCTCATCGTAGGCCATGATGATCACGCGGTCGGCGATCATACCGATGAAGGGGTAATCGAAGGCATCGTTAGGGTTTTTCTGTTTATGCCCAGCCCATCGCGCCATGACGGCCACGCTGAAGAGTTTGTCTTTGGGTAGAGCTTTTTTGACGGCGGTAAGAAAGTTAAGGAAGGCGGTTCCATCTTCTTTTCCAATACTTTCAAAGTCGATCTGGATGCCGTCAAAAGGGGCTGAACGTTCTACAATATCAGTAACAATCCGCTGGTGGAAGGGGAGCTCGGGGTTGAGATAGATATGCGCCAGCGTCGAATTCCAGGGAATGGTAATCACGAGGTGGTAGCGGGTGTCGGCGTGCGCACCAGGGAGGGCGGGGGGACGCAGGTGGCCGCCCTGGAGATGGCCGTCGCCATCGACCTTCGCGCTGAAGCAGGCGACATCGGTGATGGGCGATTGGGCGGGAAAGAACTGCTCTTCTCCTTTCATGAGATAGGCCCATGTTTCGGGAGTCGGGGCGGCGTGGCTATACGTTGTGGAGAAGCTCAGTAGGAGTACGCTAATAATAATTTTCATAGCCGCTCACGGTAGATGGAGGTGGGGAGCCTGTCAAGAATGAGCGCGGATTATGCCGTTCTATCCCTGCATTTTGTTAGACTCATTTTTTTGGAGAATTTTGATGCCCTATAAAAACCAATTGATCCTCTTTACGCGTTTTCCAACGCCGGGGAAAACGAAGACCCGTTTGATCCCGCACCTGGGCGCGGAGAGAGCGGCGCAACTGCAAAAGGAAATGACGGGATACACCGTCCGGCAAGCGCGAAAAAGCGGGTCAGAAGTCGAAATTCGCTTTACGGGCAGTTCGTTGGAGCAGATGCGTGATTGGCTCGGCGAAGATCTTCACTATGCCGAGCAGGGGCCGGGCGACCTTGGCGAGCGGATGGAAAGAGCCTTTGCCGATCATTTTTCCGCGGGGGCCGAACGGGTGGTCGTCATCGGATCCGATTGCCCTGCGAATGATGGCGAACATATGGAAAAGGCGTTCCGAGAATTGGAAGGTTCCGAGTGTGTAATAGGTCCGGCAAACGATGGCGGCTACTATCTGATTGGCCTGAATGCACCTGCGCCGTATTTATTCCAAGGGATGAGCTGGGGCGACGAACAGGTCTTTGAGCAAACGATGAATGCAGCCTCTGCGCTGATCGTTTCAAAATTGAAGCCTCTCAATGATGTCGATCTTTTCGATGATATTCCACCGCGAATCTCCGTCGTCATCCCCACGCTTAATGAGATGGAGACGTTGCCTAAAACGCTAGAAAAAGTGAACGAGGGGTTTAATATTGAGGTATCGGTTGTGGATGGCGGAAGTACGGATGGAACGTGCTCGATCATCCCTGAGGGTCTGGAATGCCTTGATGGTCGTGCGGCCCAGCAGAATAGGGGAGCCGCCTCCGCGACCGGTGAAATTTTAGTATTCCTTCATGCCGATACCGAGCTGCCGGACGGCTGGGATTGGATCGTCCGGGATGCACTGTCCGATCCATCCGTGGCTGCTGGAGCCTTTTCATTTAAAATCGCCGGCGATTTTTTGGGGCAAAAGTTTGTCGAAAACAGCACCAACTGGCGTTCCAAAAAAATCGGATTGCCGTATGGCGATCAAGGCTTATTTCTTTGCCGAGAAACCTTTGATAGGGCGGGCGGGTTCCCGGACCTACCCATCATGGAAGACTATGCCTTTGTCCGCACCCTCCGCCGTTACGGGAAAATCGTAACCGTTCCGCATCCCGTCATAACCTCCGGCCGACGCTGGCAGCAGCATGGGGTGTTCAAGGTGACCGTGGTGAATAAACTCATGATCCTCGGCTACCACCTCGGTCTTTCGCCGGAGCGTCTGGCGAGGTTTTATCGTAAGCGTTAATCGAACGTTTAATTAGTCGATGTTGCCGAGGGGGAGTATCCCTCGGCGGGTACGAATTATGTTCATTTGAATCTAATGTGGGCAAAGGTTCGGAGAGATTGGTGTTTTGGAATCCCCCTCCAAATTGGGGGGGTAAGGAACTTTCAAAATAGGGATGATTACAAGTTTCAATACGTATCGAATTGGTTGTTGTCGGATTTAAGCAGAGTCATGAGTTTGGGGTGGACAAATATTTTTTCTCGGCCGAGTGTTATTTCACGTACCACGCCAATTTCACATAATTTATGTAGGTAGATGGATGCCATTTGACGCTTTGCGATACCAGCATCAGTTAAATTAAAAATTCGTGAGTAGGGTTGGGTAAAGATCAGTTCAACAAGCTCATAACTGTAGATAGAGGGAAGTTCCTTCTTAACGTGATCACAGGTATGATGTAGAAGATCGCGTATAGATCGGATTTTAGAGGAGGTCCATTTAGCAGTATCTTCAATGGCATCGAGCATATAAAGAATCCACTCTTCCCATTCTCCCATTTCCGTCACGCCACGTAATCGATTATAATACTCTACTTTAGTTTGGAGAATATAACGGCTCAAGTAGAGCACCGGGATCTCTAACAAGTCCTCTTGAATTAAATAGAGAAGATTCAGGATCCTCCCTGTTCTTCCGTTCCCATCAGAAAAGGGATGAATGGCCTCGAACTGGTAGTGCATGATTGCGAGACGAATTAAGGGATCAATGTCTAATGTGTTGTCATTTAAAAAGATTTCCCAGTTCGCAAGCTTATCGTTAATAAGATCGATTCCTTCGGGAGGGGTGTAGATTACTTCATAGGTTTCCTTATTTGCAATTTTGGTTCCCGAGGTGCTGCGAACCCCAAGGTCGGTGTTTCGAACTGTTTGGCAGACCTTGATTGCCGTTGCAGAGCACAATGGTTTTTTCTTCAGGTGAGTAAAGCCTTCGTAGAGAGCTCGGCGATAGCGCAGGGTTTCTTTGATTGTTGAGTTATGAGCATCCTTTTCATTTCCTGCATATTGGAATAATTCATCGGTTGTGGTGACAATATTTTCTATTTCCGAACTTAATTGTGCTTCTAGCAATGGGATCGTGTTAATTAGTACGGCTTGATTTTGAATGAGCTCACCAGCCTGTTTAAGTTCTGCTAATGCCCGTGATGACGTAATGGCTTTCCGCAGAATACTCGTGGTCTCAATATCCTTCTTGGGTGGCAGTGGTGGCAAATCATTGTAGGGGGTATTTCTATTAAAACTCATATTTATTATCCTATTTGCATATGGGAAAATCATAGATTGATCAAATGAATATCCAAAGGCTATATGTCGATTATTTTTTAATTTATAAATATGTTTTTCCGATGTGCCCATCGAATCGACATATTCGACTGATATATCGAGGAATTAAGGTAATTTAAATACATCACTAGATGTGCTACTTAACTAGTTTATACCTCCACTATATGTGGTATATTGGTTTTTATGTAAGCGGAGTTAGCTTCGAATTTACAGAGGAACCGGACCCGCCGGTGAGCTATTCTCATGTTGTTTATTGCCTTCGCCAGATCAAGCCTTGCTTCGCGTGTAGTACTTTATTTCACCACCCTTTCCGGCATTACGCACCGTGCATGCCGAGTATCTGCTCGATCGTACTGCCGCACCCTCGAATATGGGTACGATATTCTTGATCGTCTTCTGAGAGATTTACGCCTTAAAACTCCGCCCCACCTCGGTCTTTCGCCGGAGCGTCTGGCGAGGTTTTATCGCAAGCGTTAATCGAACATTTATGACTTTTTAAACGCGCCACTTTTCAAGCGAGCGTAGTAGCTTTTGGTTTCACGGGCGACGACCCCGGAGAGTAGAATTAGGCCGATGAGGTTGGGGATGGCCATGAGTGCGTTAAAGATGTCGGCCATGGTCCAGATCACGCGTAGGCCGCCAACGGCTCCGATGGTGATGCAACCGACGTAGACCCAGCGATAGAGGGGGATAGCCTTTTCGCCGAAGAGGAATCCGGCGCAGCGGTCGCCGTAATACGACCAGGCAATCAGCGTGGAGTAGGCGAAGAAGACCAGGCCGAAGCCCACGAGATATTGGCCGTATCCAAACAGACCCTTTTCAAAGGCGTATGCCGTCATTGCCCCCCCATCATGTTCGCTCAGGTTTGCGCCGGTCACGAGGATCACCAGTGCGGTCATGGTGCAGATGATCAGCGTGTCGATGAAGGGGCCGAGCATGGCGACGATGCCTTCGCGCACCGGCTCGTTGGTTTTGACCGCGGCGTGGGCGATCGGAGCCGATCCAAGTCCGGATTCGTTGGAAAAAACACCGCGTGCCACGCCGAAGCGGATGGCTTGAGAAACGGCGATCCCTGCCACGCCACCGCCTGCGGCGAAGGGCGTGAAGGCGTGGGTGACGATTTGGGCCAGTGCGGCGGGGATGGCTTCGATATAGAGGATTAAAATAGTCACTGCGCCGATGACATAGAACGAACACATGAACGGAACAATCACCCCCGCGACGTTGGCGATGCGCTTAATGCCGCCGAGGATCACGATGCCTGTTAGGAATGAAAGGGTGAGTCCGGTGGCGAGGCTCATCCAAGAAATGGTAAAGCCTTCCCAGAGGGCGAAGCCTCCGGCGTGTGCGGCTTCCGGCAGGAGGTAGCCGAGTCCGCCGACGACCGAGTTGGCCTGAACCATATTGCCAATTCCGAAGGAGGCTATCATGCCGAACAAGGCAAACGAGCCGCCGAGAAATGCACCGAGTTTTTTATTTTTCAACCCCAACGAAAGAAAATACATCGGCCCGCCGCTGGCCGATCCATCGTCATGGATCTTACGGTATTTCACCGCCAGCGTGCAGGAGGTAAATTTGGTGGCCATGCCGATGAGTGCCGTAACCCACATCCAAAAAACCGCGCCGGGTCCGCCGAGTGCGATGGCGGTTGCGACTCCGGCAATGTTCCCCGTCCCGATCGTAGCGGAGAGAGCAGTGGCGAGGGCCTTGAAGTGGGAGATGTCGCCGCTTTCTTCGGCTTGATCGTACTTCCCCATGACGCAGGCTATGGCATGGCCAAGCAGGCGAATTTGAATAAAGAGCAGTCGTACGGTGAGGAATAAGCCGGTTCCGACGAGCAGTCCAATGGTGCTCCAGCCCCATACCATTTTATTGGTCGCGTCCAGTAATTCGTTCAGCCATTCCATATCTAGCCCCCTTCAAGAAGGAGGGCAGAGTAAGGGAAAGCATAGAGGACTACAAACCTCCCCATAAAAAACTCCGGGCGATACCGCTCGGAGTCGTCAAGTCCACGAGCGACCTGCTCTTTTTATTTTTTGCGAGGCTTGGCCTTGGGTTTATCGCACTGCTTACAGATTTTATATCCGGCCTTTTGGGCTTCGGTTTCCGAATTGAAAGCTTCGGTAGATCCCTTGGCGGCGTAGTGCTTACAGGCGGGTTTATGGTAGATCTTGCTACTTTTATTTCCTTTGACCGCCGCACCGTCGGCAAAGACCATGCTGGCCCCAACCAATGCAGTAGCCACGAAAAGTTTCAGTACACTTCTTTTTTTCATTCCCAATCTCCTTTGGATTAACGGGCGGCGCCTTTACCGCACACCTAGAAGGGATACGGTAAAGGGAATGAGTACGCAAATAAAAACAAAGAATATGTTATGATTTTCCAATCACACAATCCTTAAAGAAGTCTTCATTTTTGTTTAGCGGGCAGGCGCGTTGCCGCACGTTAACTTTTCCTCGGTTCACCGAGCGAGCCACTATACGATGTGCACTCCTCGTTCTCCGGTCTGGATGCTGACGGCTTGATCGATGGAACTCACATAGATTTTTCCATCGCCGCGAAGGCCGGTGTGGGCGGCTTGTTCGATAACGGAAATGATGGCCTCGGCCTGTTCGTCTTTACAGACGATTTCGATCTTGGCGTGTTTCACCAAGTCCTCCATCTGGCACATTTTACCTTCTTCGATGTGCTGTGATCCGCATCCGCGAACCTCCACGACGCTGAAGCCGGGAAGCTCTTCGAGTTTGTGCAACGCCAATACGACGGCGTCGAGTTTGTGTTCTTTAATGTAGGCTTTGATCTCTTTCATGTTTGTTCTCCTTCCTCATTCTACAGCCGACGAGGCTGGACGCCTCGCCGGCCTTTTATATTTAGGCCTTCACATCCTCGATCTTGAACCATTTGTAAAGGGATGGAATCACCAGCAGGGTCAGGATCGTGGAGGTGATGAGCCCTCCGATAACCACCGTGGCGAGCGGGCGCTGGACTTCGCTCCCCGTGCCGGTGGCGAGCAACAACGGAATCAGCCCGAGCGCGGTCGTGATGGCGGTCATCAGCACCGGACGCAGGCGTAGGGTCGCCCCCTTCACCGAGGCTTCGTCGACGGGAACGCCGTCGCGGAGCAACTGGTTGAGGTAGGTGACGAGCACCATCCCATTCTCCACCGCAATACCAAACAGGGCGATGAATCCGACCGAGGCGGGGACGGACATATTTTGCCCGCTAACCCACAGAGCAATTACCCCGCCAACCAACGCCAACGGAATATTGAGTAGGATGAGCAAGGTATTCATGATGGAGTTGAAGCTGGTGTAGAGCAGCAGTGCAATGATGCCTAAGGTGATCGGCACCACCACGGCGAGGCGTTTATTGGCCTCTTGCTGCAGGCGGTATTCCCCGCCCCAGGTGGTGAGATAGCCGACCGGCAGGTCGATCTCAGCATCGATCTTGGCCTGCGCTTCTTCCACGAACGAGCCGATGTCGCGATCGGTCACATTGCACTGGATGGTAATAAAGCGCTGGTTGTTTTCGCGGGTAATTTGGCGCGGACCGACGATTTCCTCAATGGAAGCAAGCTGGGCGAGCGGCACACGCATGCCATTGGGAGCCTGTACGAGGATTTCCTTGATGGCGGCAATGTTGTTACGGGCTTCGGGCATGTAGCGCACGACGATATCGTACTGCCGGATGCCCTCGAAGATGGCTCCGGATGTCGCCCCGCCGACCGCGGCTTGGATCACCTCTTGCACATCGGAGAGGTTGAGGCCGTAGCGAGTAATGGCCTCGCGGTCGGGCTGAATGAGCAATTGCGGAACTCCGCCCATTTGCGCCACCTGCACGTCGGCCGCGCCGGGCACGTCTTGCACCACGGCCGCAATGCGATCGGCCGTTTGCTTCAGCACGTCCAAATCGTCGCCAAAGAGTTTGATGGCGAGCTCGGCGCGAACGCCCTCAAGCAGCTCGGCCACCGTCATCTCGATGGGCTGGGTCAGGTTCGACAACACGCCCGGCAGATAGCCGAGTTCATCGCGGATGATATTTTCCATCGCCTCTTGATTCCCAGGTTCTCGCCACTCGGCTTTAGGTTTGAGCAGCACATACATTTCCGCCGAGTTGACGGGGTCGGAGTGCGCGCCGACTTCGCCGCGGCCAATGCGGGTGACGACTTCGCGCACCTCAGGAATCTTCATCAGGCGGCGTTCGGCAATCAAAGTGACGCGCTTGGATTCGGTGAGCGCAATCGACGGGGCCATCGTTAGGCGGACCACAATGGTGCCTTCGCGCAGCTTAGGCGTAAACTCGCTTCCAAGTTTGGGGAAAACGAGCGCCCCAATCAGCATCAAGAGCACGGCGAGCCCAACCGCGAGCGCACGGAAGCGGACGAACAGCTTAACGACGGGAAGATAGAGCTTCGTCAGCCCACGGATGAGTAGCGGTTCCTTGCCGCCTTTTCCACCCTTTGGACGGCGCATTAAAAGGTGTCCAAAAACGGGGGCCTGAAGTACAGCAAAGACCAGCGAACCGAGCATGGCGAGCGCGACGGTGTAGGCCAGTGGCTTGAAGGTTTTTCCTTCGACGCCCTGCAAGGTGAAGAGCGGAAGAAAGACCACAATGATGATGGCAATGGCGAAGGCGATCGGGCGCAACACCTCTTGGCTGGCGCGGCGCACGACGTGGATGCGCGGCTCGGAGGGGTCGGACTCGCGCAGGGTGCGGTCGATATTCTCGACCATCACGATCGTGCCGTCGACCATCATCCCGATGGCAATCGCCAGGCCGCCGAGCGACATGAGGTTGGCCGACATGCCCAGCTGCTTCATGGCAATGATGGCAAACATGACCGAGAAGGGAATCGAAGCGGCAACCACGATGCTCGGGCGGAACCCACCCATGAAGACGAGTAAAACTAAGGCGACAAGAATAATCCCTTGGATCAGCGCGCTCAAGACGGTTTTCACCGAGGATTCCACGATATCCTTCTGCTGGTAGTATGGAACGATGTTCACCCCTTCGGGCAACATTCCGTTGATCTCTTCGATCTTATCTTCCACCCGCTGAATCACGGTGGAGGCATTGGAGCCAAACAGCTTGATGACCATGCCAGACACCACCTCGCCTTCGCCGTTGCGGGTTTGCACTCCGCGCCGGATCGCGCCGCCGATTTTTACGGTGGCAATATCACGCAGATAGACGGGACGTCCATCGACGGTCTTCACGACAATGGCGTTCAGATCGTTGATGCCCGTGGCGAGGCCAACGGAGCGGACGATCAACTCTTCCGCGTTTTTTTCGATAAACTGCGCGCCGACATTGAGGTTGTTGGCCTCGATGCGTGCGATGACATCGCGCAACGTCAGGTTGTACCGCTGCAGATTAGCTGGATCCACATCCACCTGATACTGCTTTTCAAACCCCCCAATACCGAGCACTTCCGTCACCCCCGGAACCGTCTGGAGGTTGAACTTGATGACCCAGTCCTGGATGGAGCGCAGATCTTCCAGCGAATGGGTCCCGGTGGTATCATCGAGATAGTAGAAGAGCACGAGCCCCATTCCGGTGGAGATCGGGCCCATTCCGGGATCGCCAAATCCTTCGGGGATCTGCTCGCGGGCCTCCGCCAGCCGTTCACTGACGACTTGGCGACAGAAGTAGATATCCAATCCATCCTTGAAATAGATATTCACCACGGAGAGGCCAAAGTTGGAGACACTGCGGACTTTTTCCACCCCCGGCAATCCGGCCATGGCGGCTTCGACGGGGTAGGTAACATATTTTTCCACCTCTTCCGGCGCGAGGCCTTCGGTGGTGGTGAAAATCTGCACAAGGTTGGGCGAAACATCCGGGAACGCATCCACCGGAAGTTGCCGGTAGCTAAAGTAGCCGGCGATAATTACGATCAGCGTCAGCACCACGATGACTAACCGCCGCTGAAGTGCAAAATGTACAATTCCTGACATGGGAAAACTCCTTATGCGGCTTTGCCGCACCGTTTAGATTTTAGATTGCCGATTGCTGATTTGTGGGGCTGCGACGCCTTTGTTTGGAAACGGCCAACGCCGCTTGAGTTCCACAAATCGGAAATCAAAAATCGACCATCGGAAATATTGGGGGGGTTGCATGGGATTAGTGGGAATGGCCAGAATTCATCTCGCCGCGGTCGAGTTCGGCCTTGAGCGTGAAGGCTCCTTTAGAGACATAGCGCTCGCCCGCCTTGAGGCCGGAGAGCACTTCCACCTGCGTACGGTTGGCGTGACCGAGTTTAACGTGGCGCGGCTTGAAGCCTTGATCGGTTTCAACAAAGACCGAGATCCCTTCTTCCAAGGTTTGGAGGGCGGTGAGTGGAATAACCACTTGGGCCGCTTCGGTGCCGATTTGCACTTCGGCGGTAATGAACATGCCCGGTTTCCACGTTCCATCTGGGTTGGGCAGCACCACGCGGGCATAGCCGGTGCGGGTGCGCTCGTCGAGCGTGGGGCTGACGTAGTCGATCACGCCCTGCGCCGGTTCCAGATGCTCGCCGCCTGAGACGGTGACGGTCTGTCCTTTGCGAACCCGCGCCAGATCCTTTTGGTAGAGCGTCACATTCACCCAGACATCGCTCAGGTCGGCGATGGAATAGATGCTCCGGTCGGTCTGAAGGCTTTCACCGAGCGTGATGTGCTTGTCGGTCACCACGCCGTCAACCATCGCCTTGAGCGGATAAGGCGTCAGGCTATCGTTGCCTTCTAATATTGCGACGACCTCACCTTTTTTAACCGGATCGCCAATGTTTTTCTTCACCTCCAGTACCACGCCCGGATAGCGCGGAACGACATGCGCCAGCCGATCCTGATTAATCTGAATTTCGCCCGGAAGCACCGTCTCCATGGTGAGGGTTCCGCCCGCCGCCGTGGCTAGCTCAATGCCGAATTCCTTCAGCACTTCGGGCGAGAGCTGGATGGCTTCTTCTTCGTGTTCCTTATGCCCCTGTTCTTCTGCCGTTACTCCGCCAACCCCGCAGGCCAGTCCCATCATCAAATAGATTATCTTCATTATTCTTCTCCTGTGGTCTTTATTTTGAACTCTTCATTCGTAATTGTCCCCGCGCCCACGAGACTTTCCAGCTCCGCGCGGGCTTGGTGGTAGGCGAGTAGGGCGTTGACATAGCGGATCTCCTGCCCGAAAAGTCCGCGCAAGGCATCGAGCAGGTCGAGCGAACTGAACAGCCCTTTTTCATAGCCATCGGTTGCTTCCGCGTATGCTTTTTTGGCGGTGGGTAGTTGTTTTTCCTGCAAGCTGGAAATCTGTGCATAGGCCGTTTGTACCTCGCGGGATTTATCGAGTAGCGTCTGCTGCAATTCCAGCCGAACGGCCATCCGCTCGTCCTCCGCCTGCAAGGTGCGGATGCGGGCGGCCTCGCGGTTGCCCTGGTTCCGGTTGCCAAAGGTAAGTGGAACGGAGAGGCCGAATACAAACGCCTGATCGTCGCTTTCTTCCAAGAGTCGAAATCCTGCACCTAGATCAATGCTCGGAATTCGCTCGGCATCGGCCGCAATCGCTTCCGCCTGCCGCTGGCGAATCCGGGTTTCGGCTCGGAGTAGGGCGGGATGCCGATCCAGCCGCGCCATGAGTTCCGCTGCGGAATCTGGGGCAACGATCTGCTCCAGATGACCTTCGAGCGCGGTCACTTCGACCGCGCTTCCGCCCCACAGAGCGGCAAGCATGGTTTTGGCCGCGTCGAGCGCGAGCACCATGTTTTGGACTTCGAGTTCGGCATCGGCGAGTTCAAGGTTGGCTCGGCTGATTTCCAGTCGATGGGCGCGACCCGCCGTAACGCGTTGTTCCGCCTTTTTCACGACACGTTGTGCGATCTCCACCTGCCGGGCGGCGAGCGCCAGCCGCGACTCCGCCGCGAGGGCGGTATAGAAGGCTCGGATGGTCACTCGTTCCAGCGCCAGACGGCGGCCGTCGAGGTTCCATTGAGCCACCTCACCGCGCAACAGCGCGGCCTTTTTGCGCTTCGAGCGCTTGCCGCCCAGCTCGAAGGTTTGGCTGAGCATGAAGGTATATTCGGCGGAATCTCCGCCCGAAAATCCGCCCGACCCGAACACGTTTTCCGCCTCGGCACCCAGCACGGGATTGAGCCAAAGGCCAGCTTGCAAGGCTTCCGCCTGCGTGGCCAGAATTTCCGCTTCGGCCACCGATAGCGCCGGGTGATTGCTCACCACCCGTGAGATCGCCGTCGGCAGATCCAGCGGGGCGGCCAGCGAACTACTTGCCGCCAGACCCAAAAGTATAATCATTTTCTTCATACGTTTCTCCTTATAGACACACGGTTCCCTAAAACTGGGAAATAGAGCACAAACCTCCATTCGTGGAATGGAGGTTTGATGAAAAGGAGAACGGATCAAATACGAAGAATAATCGTATTGAGATGCCAGAGGGTATGAGAGGGGGGATTGGGCGAGGAGGCCCTCCGGACGGAATCACCCCGCAGTCGTTGCGGAGTGTCGAACGGAAGGATTATGCTCACGGCCAGGGGCGGCATCAAATCGAGCGTTTTAATCTGCGACGTATCATCGCGGAACTCGTGTTCATGCGAACCCGCGTTCGCCGAACAGTCGCACAGATCTGGACATTCCAAGCCTACCGCGCACGTTATGCAATCCCGCTCGGCGCCGAAAGAACCGTGGGGGCACATTAACAAGCCAAGCAACAGGGTCATGAATAGAATCACCCCGCTTTTCTTTAAAAATCCTTTGGCTACTACACGCATAAACAAACAGACCTTAAACCCATTTTAGTGTTCAATAATACACTCATCTCCAAGGGATGGAAGGGTTTTTCCACCCCTTGGAGTGCGGAACTTAATGCGTTTCCCTTTTTTGGCGGTTCTCGACCCACTCGTAGATGGAGGGCAGGACGAAGAGGGTTAGGAAGGTTGATGTGGCCAGACCAAAAACCACCACGGCGGCGAGCGGACGTTGTACCTCGGCACCCGCACCCCGCGAAAGCAGGAGCGGAAGCCACCCAAACAAGGTGGTGAGCGTGGTCATAATCACCGGCCGAAAGCGAATGAGACTTCCGTTAATGACCGCATCTCGGACGTTTTTTCCCTCGCGCCGCTGGTCGTTGAAGTCGGTCAGCAAGACCATGGAATCTTGCATGGCGATTCCGAAGAGCGCAATGAAACCGATGGAGGCAGGGACGGAAAGATATTGTCCGGTAATCCATAGGCCGAGCACTCCACCGATGAGGGCCATCGGCACGTTAAACAGAATCATGGCGGCGTGTCGCAAGGAGTGGAAGGTAATCCACAACAAGATGAAGATCGAGAGGATCACGATTGGGACAATAACCGACAAACGCTTCATCGCCCGGCGCTGTTGCTCGAACTGTCCGCCGTATTCGATGAAGACTCCTTTGGGGAGCTCGATCTTTTCGGCGACGACGGCTTGGATGTCGCTCAGTACTTCGCTCAGCGCGCGGTCCTTAATGTTGCCTTGCACAATCCAGCGCCGCTGGTTTTTCTCGCGGTTGATCTGCAAGGGGCCTTCGGATTGTTCGATATGAGCCAGTTGGTCGAGCCGGAGCAACGCGCCATCGGCGGAGCGGATGAGTAATTCGCGCAAGTGCTCGGGCGTGGAGCGGAACTCCGGCGCGAGTCGTACGTGGATGCCATAGCGTCGGGTGTTTTGATAGAGCGTACCCACCACCTCGCCGCCAATCGCCATTTCAACCTGCTCCAATACGGTATCGCCCGGCACGCCGTAGCGGGCGAGCGCTTCGTGATCGAGCATGACCTTAAATTGAGGCTGACCAAAGCTTTGCTCTACCGAGAGATCGACCAATCCATCAATGCTGGAAAGGGCCGCGCGCATGTCCTCCGCCACCCCACGAATTTCGTCGAGCTCTTCGCCGTAGATCTTGATCGCGCGCTGCGCGCGAACGCCCGAGAGCATCTCATCGAACAGATGTTGAATCGGTTGTGAGAAGTTCACCTGCACGCCAGGGAAGGCTTCGAGGCGCGGACGAAGTTCGTCCACGATCCGTGCTTTCTCTTTCTTGGAATCAAGCTCAATGTGAATCATGGCAAAGTTAACCGGGTGCGGATGACTGCCCGCCTCCGGGCGGCCAATCATGGCCACGACTTCGCGAATGCCTTCGACCTCCATGATTTCGGTGGTCAGTTGTCCAATCGTTTTTTCGGCGGCTTCGAGGGAAATCGAAGGGGTCATGCCCACATCGACGGTGATGGCCCCTTCGTCACGTACAGGGATACATTCTGTGCCGAGCTGTCGGAGGGTGAATCCGGCCAAAAGGATCAATGCCCCAATGAGCAGGAAGACTACAATCTTGGCATTGAGCGCGGCGGTGAGCAAGCGGCGGTAGCCGGCGAGTAACCCACGGAAGAACGCGGAGTCTTTTTTCGACTTTGCTTTGAGGAGGAAGCTGGCCAGCACGGGGCCGATCGCCAACGCAAAGACGATGGATCCGGCGAGGGCCAGCATGACGGTGTACGCTAGGGGCTTAAACATTTTTCCTTCGGTGGCATCGAACGAAAGAATCGGGAAAAAGACCACGATCACAATCATAATAGCGAAGGCGATGGGCCGCCCAACCTCTGTGACGGCGGCGCAAATGACTTCCATTCGAGGTTTTCCCTCTTCCTGTTTCATGCCCATGAAGCGGTGGATGTTTTCGGTGACCACAATCGATCCATCGACCAAGAGGCCGAGCGCGATCGCAATGCCGCCGAGCGACATGAGGTTGGCGGAAATACCGAAGTAGTTCATGCCAATGACCGCAACCAACGCACAAAAGGGCATCGCCAAGGCGACGATAATCGCGGCGCGAAAACAGCCGAGAAAGGCGAAGAGCACCAGCAAAACCAACGCCATACCTTGTAGCAGCGCGGTTTTAACCGTGTTCGTGGCATTGGCCACGAGGTCGGCCTGTTCGTAGTACGGCACGAGCTTCACGCCTTCGGGCAGGCCTTCTTTCAACTGCTCGACCTTTTCATATAAAGCCTCGATGACATCGGAGGAGTTGGCTCCAAAGAGCTTCATCACAATGCCGGAGACGACTTCTTCGCCTTCGTTGAGCGTCACCACGCCACGGCGCAGCTCGGGGCCATATTCCACTTCCGCCACGTCCGCAATGGAGACGGGCGTGCCATCTTCGGTTTTAAGGGTGATGCCACGAATGTCGTCGAGCGTGCGTAGAAATCCAATGCCGCGAACCAAATGTTCCTCGGAGTTCAGTTGCAGATACTGCCCGCCGACGTTGCGATTATTCGCCTGTACAGCAGTGGCCACATCTTCGATGACCAATCCATATTGGTGCAAGAGGAACGGGTCGACTTGGATTTGATATTGAAGTACAAATCCGCCCGCGCTGAGGATTCCAGTCACTCCGGGGATGGTTTGTAACTGCCGCTTGACCACCCAATCGTTGACATCGCGCAGGTAGGTTAGCTCATCCATCCCAGCGGTATCCGCTCCCTCTTCGAGTTCGAGGTAATAGAGAAACACCTGCCCGAGGCCGGTTGAAATCGGCCCGAGTGCCGGAGGTTCTAATCCCGCGGGCAGACTTGCCATGGCCGAGGTCAGTCGTTCCGAAACCAACTGCCGCGCAAAGTAAATGTCGGTGTCGTCGGTGAAGTAGACATAGATCACCGCCATGCCAAAGGCCGACGTCGATTTGATCAACGTCACGTTGGGTAGGCCGTTCATCGCGGTTTCGATCGGATAGGTGATGAGCTGCTCAATCTCTTCCGGCGCCATGCCGTCCGCTTCCGCAAAGACGGGAACCATGATCGGGGAAATATCGGGAAAGGCCTCCACATCCAGCCGTTGATATTCATAGATTCCAAGTCCTACGACCGCCAGTAAAGCCAGTAAGACCAGGCCGCGATTATTTAATGCCGCTTTAATTATACGTTCAATCATGAGGGTCTCCTAATGTCCGTGTCCGGCATGAGGATCCATGCCACTGGTGATCATCTCAGCCTTCAAGGAAAACGACCCTTGTGCGACATATTCTTCGCCCGCTTCGAGGCCTTGCACGATCTCGACAAAATGGGGTTCGCCGATCCCAACTTTGACCTCCCGGCTTTCAAAGCCCGTTTCAGAAGGCACAAAAACTAACCACTCTCCATCCACTTTTTGTACCGCGTTGCGCTCAATACGCACCGGCACTGAGGCGGATCCGGTCATGATTCGGGCTCGTACAAAGGCGCCCGGCGCGAAGTCATCATCGACTCCATCGAGGATGCACCGTGCCGTAAAGGTACGCGTTTCCTCGGAAATAAGCGGGCTCACGAATTTGATGGTGCCCGAGGCGGTATGTCCATCGTGGGCAATGAAATCTACCTACATGCCTTTGCGGATAACGTGCATGAAGCGCGGGAAAATACTAATATCCGCCCAGACGGTTGAAAGGTTGGCCACCTCAAATAGCACCTTATCTTCTCCTGCGGCCTCGCCGGTGGAAATAAAACGGGTGACAATGACGCCATCCAACGGAGCCGTTACGCTGTAGACGGCGAGGGTGGCTCTGTTTTCAAGCGAAGCGAGGAGATCCCCCTTTTTTACTTCATCGCCAATTTCCACAAAAACCTCCCGCACCACGCTCGAATAGCGCGGCGAAATAGCGGCCGACCGGTCGCGGTTTAAACGAATTTCAGCGGGTAATATGACCGACGTCGAAATCGACCCCGCGCTCGCCGTGCCCAGCTTTAGATCCATTTTTTGTATAATCTCCGGCGAAAGATAAATGGCCCCGCCGCCTTCATCGCCATGATCATGCCCCGCGTGATCGTCGTGTCCATCCGAGCCATGGTCGTGCCCCGCGTGGTTGTCGTGTTCTGCATGATCATGACCCTCATGCGCGGCATGGTCGTCATGTTTTTCCGCAACGGGGTCATGGCCGTGGTGTTCCAGCTTCTTTTGCTCCATTTCTTTTTCGAGTCCTGCCAAACTAGGTAGGGTATATTTTTCCCCGGTGGCCTGTTGTTCGAGGCAGGTCGGGCAGTCGCAGGTTGTTTCTCCCGCGTGGTTGTGTTGTGCAAATGTACTGAGGGCAAAGCAGAGGCTTCCGAGTATCCAGATTGATTTTTTCATTCTTAAATTCCTTCTTTTATAAATTTTGAGAGTTGAGCGTGTATGATGTGGGCATCGCGAAGATATTCAATATAGCCGATGCGTATTTCAGCGAGGTTTTGCTGTGCTGAGATCAGTTCTAGCCAAGAAAACCGCCCCATTTCATAGCCCTTTCGGCTGACCTCATAGGCCTTTGTTGCGGCAGGGATAAGGGTTTCTGCGCTGATTTGAACGCGCATTTTGGAGCCATCATAGAGCGCGAGCAAGGTGTATAACTCCTGCTCTAATTGCCGCCTAAATTCATCGCGATAAGCCAGTGTTGCATCCGCCTCTAACACTCCGGCCGCATATTGAGCCCGCCCGCGCTTGTAGAAACTCAGGGGCATCGATGCCGAAAAGACCAGGGTGTTAATATCTCCCGCCGCTTCATAGCGATAGCCCGCTCCCAGCGAGATATTAGAGGTGTCTTGCGCTTTGGCGAGTGCCGCTAAATTACGAATGCGTTCCGCCTCGGACTCCAACCGCTGGAGTCCCGGATAGTCCTCCGAAATAACCAGGCCCTTTAAATCGGCCAGTAGGTAGTAGGGCATCGCGAGCGGCGGAAGATCGAGTGCGGCCCGTCCTATTTTCGAGGCCAACGTTTCTCGCGCCGCCTGCAAATCGCCAAAGCAGCAACTCTGCAAGAGCAACGCTTTGCCCAAGGCGACCTCGGCTTGCACCACATCGAGCTCAGAATTACTTCCCGCTTCGTAGCGGCGCGTGGCCACATCAACAAAGGCTTGCGCGAGTTGGACCTGTTCCGTGCGGACGAGGCTGGTTTCTTGCTGAACCATCACTTCTACAAACGCCTGATGGATATCGGCCATCAGCTGAAGTTCTTTTTCGAGCACGGCTTGCCGCGAGGCTTCAATCGCCTCGGAGGTCACCGCCCGGTCCTTTTTTTGCTTCCCGCCCCGTTGGAATTCCTGAGACAGCGCGGCGGTATATTCGCCCTGACTAAACAGGTCGTTGTCCCAGCCCAATCCTTCGGCATCTAGGATGAGTTTGGGATTCATCCACCGGCCCGCCGCATCCATCCCTTTTTCAACGGACTGAAGTTGCAGGCGCGCGGCGCGTAGTTCGGGTGAACTGGCACGGGCTTGTGCCAAGGCCTGTTCCAGCGTTAATATGTTGGGTTCGGCGAATCCTGCGACGGAAAGGCCGCAGAGTAAAACGATAATTTTGTTCATATAGACTCCTGATTTAAATGGGTTTTGCTACGTTAAAAAAACGGAGCATCCATCAAATCAGAAGCTGAACGGTCTGGAGCGCGGCCAACATACCGGCGGGCCAAAGGGGCGCCTGCCGAACGACAGGCTTGGTTTCATAAAATACAATCCGTTGAAGGGGGCGGGGCGGAACCACGACCGTTCCCATAACCCCGGGAATTTCCAGCGGCATTACCCTCGTATCATTGCACCGCGTGTCATCGCACGAATGGCAGTCTTGGGTATGGGCCGCACTGATTTCGGGGGCCGCAGTGGGGGCGTGATCATGAGTGGCATGGGCGGCATGGGCGGCATGACAACACGGCATGGCCGCAACCAGTACCGCCAACACCACTAAGATGTGCTTTAATCCCTTCACGATTCCCTGATAGACTATGAAGTTTCAGATTTGTTCAAGAAAAAACCGCTCGGCGGAAGCGGAGCGGTTTTTAAAACGTGCGGAGGATGTTACATTTCGATGACGGAGAAGTCATCTTTTCCCACACCGCATTCAGGGCATTCCCAATCGTCGGGGATGTCTTCGAACTGGGTGCCGGGGGCGATTCCGCTATGAGGGTCGCCGACTTCGGGGTCGTAGATCCAACCGCATACGTCGCAAATATATTTTTTCATGGTAGAGACTCCTTGGTTTAAAAAGCGGGCATCATTCCTCGCTTTGGAACCGGCCGCAAGGTCTTTTTAGTTGGAAGTAGAGGGGCATTATATAAAACGCCTCGGCATGGGGCATGCCGAGGCGCTTCAGGATGAGAGCAAACCGCTCGATTAACCTACGGCTTCGGTGCCTTTCTCGCCGGTGCGGATGCGGATGCATTCGGGCAGGTCGAGCACGAAGATCTTGCCGTCGCCAATCTTGCCGGTGCGGGCTCCTTTAATGATGGCGTCGGTGGTGGTTTCGACGTATTCGTCGTTGATGGCGATTTCTAGGCGAACCTTTTTCAGGAGATTCACTTCGATGTCGGCACCGCGATAGGTTTCATGGAAACCCTTTTGCTGGCCGCACCCCATCGCGTTGGTGATGGAGAGCTTGTAGACTTCGATCTCATAGAGGGCTTGTTTTACCTCGTTGAGCGCTTCGGGCTGTATGTATGCAATAATCAATTTCATGATAAGTTCCTTTACTGGTTAGACGTTCGTGAAGAACTGGAATCCATGATAGGCTTCCTGACCATGTTCGCCCAAGTCGAGGCCTTTCATTTCTTCCTCTTTGCTTACGCGGATGCCGACGGTTTTCTTCAAGATGTAGAAGATGAATAGGGCCGTAGGGAAACAAACGGCGGCGTAGGAAACAATACCGATAACCTGAGGCATCAGGGTGTGGTCCGGGCTGACCGCCACGAACAGCGTTCCAATAATACCGCACACTAGGTGGACGGTGGTGGCTCCGACGGGGTCGTCGAGCTTCATGCGATCGAAGGCCATAACGGAAATCACAGCCACCGCGCCGCAGACTAGGCCAATGACCACAGCCCAAGGAACAGAGACTACGTCCGCGCCGGCGGTGATGCCCACGAGTCCAGCCAAGCAGCCGTTCAGAACCATGGTCAAGTCGGGCTGCTTCTGGATGGTCCAGGAAGCCGTCATGGAACCGATGATGCCGGCCGCAGCGGCCAGACACGTCGTAACGAGCACGTAAGATACCGCTCCGGGATCGGCAGAAAGTACGGAGCCGCCGTTAAAGCCGAACCAGCCTAACCACAGCAGGAATGCGCCGATGGTCAGTAGCGGCATGTTGTGGCCCATGATGGCCTTGACTTGCCCGTTAACATATTTGCCAATACGCGGGCCGATCACGATGATACCGGCGAGTGCGCCCCAGCCGCCGACAGAGTGAACTAGAGTGGAACCAGCAAAGTCGTAGAAACCTTGGGCATCTAACCAACCGCCGCCCCATTTCCAGGACCCCACGAAGGGATAGACAATTCCCACATAGATCGTGCAGAAAATCAAAAACGGCCCGAGCTTAACGCGCTCCGCTACCGCACCAGAAACAATCGTGGCGGCGGTGGCGGCGAACATGCCTTGGAACAGGAAGTCGGTCCAATAGGAATATTGGCCATCCGCATAGTCGATCAGGCCAGCGGCGCCTTCTGGAGCGGCTATTCCAAATCCAGCAAACGCAAAGATTCCTGCGGAGCCTTCCGCGAATCCCGGATACATGAGGTTAAAGCCCATCAGCGCATAGGTCAGCAGGCCGATTGCGACAATCGCGGTGTTCTTGAACAAGATGTTAACCGTGTTCTTGGCGCGGGTCAGTCCGGTTTCCACCATGGCAAAACCGAGGTGCATAATGAATACGAGGAAAATGGAGACCATCATCCACGTATTGTTGACGGTGAACATAACGTCCGCCGCCGTGATTGCGGGGATTTCCTCCGCAAAAGTGGCCATGGGCAGCGCCAAGGCACACAGCGCGAACAGCCGCGCGAATGTTTTCTTTGTACAATGCATGTTGCATTCTCCTCTATTAGTTACACAAATATCGTCCAAACCCCTATGGCTGGAATGAACGCCTTTTCGCAGGAGGTGTGCCAAGGATAGAGTCGATCTGCAAGGTGCTTTAGGGCAAGTAGTAATGTAAACACGAAGAAGGGCGCGTAATTCCTTTATAGGACATATTTGTCTCACAAAGGAATAGATATACATTTTTGAGGTTTATAAAAGGCGGGGCTAAATCGCTTGTTCCGCACGAAGGTTATGGGCGTCCAAAAACGCTTCAACCTCGCTGATTCGGCCCAGTTTAAGCATGGATTCAGCAATTTCTTCAGCTTCCTCGAGCGAGTAGGCCTGCACGAGCCGCTGGACGGTCGGTGTATTGATGCTGTCGATGCTGAACTTTCTGAGGCCAATACCCATGAGGAACGGGAGCATGCGCGGGTCGGCAGAAAGATCGCCGCAGATCGAAATATCTTTTTCGTGTATTCGGGCGGCGGCAACAATCCGGTTAATGGAGCGCAGCACGGCGGGGTGGTGCGCCCGGTAGAGGTTGGAAACCTGTTCGTTGGTTCGGTCGACCGCCAGCATGTACTGAATTAGATCGTTGGACCCGATCGAGAGGAAATCGGCTTCCTGTGCCAACTCGACCGCGACTTCGACCGCCGAGGGAAGCTCCATCATAACGCCGAGCTGGGTGTTGCGGCTGAAAGGTTGTCCTGCCGCTTCCAGCTCGTTCATGCACTCGTGGGCAATGGTCCGCGCCTCGATAAAATCGTCTACCGAAGCAATCAGCGGGAACATGATCCGCGTGTTGCCCGCCGCTCCGGCACGCAGGAAGGCGCGCAGTTGCTGGCAGAAGATATCCTTGTTCTGCAGCGAAAACCGAATGGCCCGCATGCCGAGGAAGGGGTTGGCTTCGTGTACGTTCGAGTAGTAGGAAAGCATCTTGTCCCCGCCGATATCGAGCGTGCGGAAGGTGACACTTTTGCCCTCCATCTGGTCGACGAGTTTCTGGTAGATGACGTACTGCTCCTCTTCGCTAGGAAAATCGTTGCGGACAATGAAGGGGAATTCGGAGCGGTATAGACCCACGCCCTCGGCCTTAAATTTGCGGGCCGGCTTGAGGTCGCTGAGCAAGTTAATATTGGCGTGGATATAGATCCGCTCGCCGCACTTGGTGCGGGACTTTTCTTTCACATGGGCGGCATTGTGCGCCGCCTGCCACGCCTCGTCGTGGTCGACATATTTTGCATAGACCGCTTCGCTGGGCTGTAGATAGACCAGGCCTTGCTCGGCATCCATCAGCATTTCTTCGCCCTCGACAATACCGTCAACCAGCTCGCGGCCAAGGGCCACCATCGGAATGCCCAAGGAGCGGCAGATGATGGCGTTGTGTGAGGTTACCCCGCTACTGACAATGAAACCTTCCACATTTTCGGCCGAAAGTTTCAAGATATCAGATGGCAGCAGTTCGTGGGCAATAATGATCTGTCCGCGGTAGTCGCTTGAGACGGATTTTTCATTCAGCAGGTTACGTGTTAGGCGGTTGCCTAGGTCTTTAACATCCAACACCTTTTCGCGGATTAGGGGCATTTTGCTGTTGGAAAAAATTTCGACATATTCGTTCACCACGGTCGAGATCGCTTGGAGAGCGGGAGTGCCGGTTTGAATCAGGCCCGAAATACGCCCCGTAAACTGCTCATCTTCGAGGATGAGCAGGTGTGCGCTGAAAATCAAGATGGCCACATCGGCCAGCTCCTCGCCGGTCTGTCGCTGGAGCTGGTTGATCTGCTGAGTCGTCTGTTCGAGTGCTTCTTTAAAGTCCTCGATCGTATGGGGTTTGGCCGCGGGGTCGGGGAGAGGACAACGTTCATGCTGTCCGGCACCCAGCGTTAAGGCTTGGCCTTTCGCGGTTCCGGAGCTCGCAGAGCGACCCCGGAGGATGCTTTGGCGGATGGCCTTTTTCGTCGGGGAAGTTATTTCTTTCGGAGCGGTGAATGTTTCGCGAGCCTCGCTCAGGAGCTGCGCGTTTTCAATCGTCGTGGCCAGCTGGGCGGCAATGGCGCGCAACGCCTTCGTATCGTTGGAGCTAAAGTAGTTTTCCTCGCGCGCTTGCACCACCAGCGCACCGATGCGCCGCAACCCGCGCAAGATCGGCACCGCTAAAAAGGCATTGTATTGCTCTTCGTTGATTCCCGGAAAATGCTTATACGCCGAACTCTGCGAGGCCCGCCCCGTCGAGATAGCGCGCAACTCGCGCACCGCCTGCCCAGTAATACCTTCGCCCAGCTTCAATTTCACGCGGCCGATGGCTTCCGCGCTCAAGCCCTGAGTGGCGCGCAGCGTCAGCTCCTCGTCTTCTTCGTCATAGATATAGATCGAACAGACATCGGCGTGCATGTGCTGACCCACCGAGACGACGACGCTCTGGAGCAGCTCCTTACGATCCCGGCCAGGTTCTGATTGGGAAATCAGCTCGGCAATATCGCATACTAAATCTACATTTCTCCTTTTCATAGGCACCGGTCAGCATAGCCCAGCCCAAAGCGTCTTGTCAAAAGATCAAGATTGTTCAAATTGTGCATAGACCAACACCCCCTTGCCGTCTTACTATTTACGGCTAATAAAAGGCTGGAAATATGATGAACACACCGACTACGGAAAATCTGCTCGAAATCTACCGCCCGATGGTGGCCTCGCGCTACACCGATCACCTTCAAGCGGACGCTGCCCAACGCGGAGAGGTCTTTTTCTACGTCCCCTCATCCGGTCACGAAGCCGCCGCCGCCCTCGCGCCGCACCTCATCGAGGCCGATTGGTTACACCTCCACTACCGCGACCGCGCGCTCGCCTACGCCCGCGGCGTCACCTTCGAAACCGCCTTCTACGGCCTCTTTGGCAAGGCGGAATCCTGCTCTGCCGGTCGCCGTATGCCCGGTTTTCCCTGCGACCAGGCGCTCCATATTATGAGCACCCCGACGCTCGTCGGCCCTAACGTACTTCAGGCGGTAGGCGTAGCCACCACCCTTAAAGACGCCGCCGAAA
The DNA here is from genome assembly GCA_024279685.1 of Verrucomicrobiota bacterium. Classification (GTDB taxonomy): domain Bacteria; phylum Verrucomicrobiota; class Kiritimatiellia; order Kiritimatiellales; family Pontiellaceae; genus Pontiella. The sequence goes on from JAJRRI010000076.1 coordinate 36,806, forward strand.
GCCCCTTCGTACTCGTCTCTCTCGGCGACGGAGCCACCCAGCAGGGCGACTTCTACGAAGCCGTCGCGGAAGCCGTCCGCGCCAACCTGCCCGTGCTCTTTCTGGTCGAAGACAATCGCTTTGCGCTCTCCACCCCAACCCAAGGCAACACCTTCTACTCCCTGCCCGATCGCGAAGTAGACACCTTCTACGGCCTGCCCATCCATCGGGTCGACGGCTCCGATGCTTCCGCCGCCTACGAAAAATTTGGCGAGGTAGTTTCCAGCTTACGAGCCACCCGAGGCCCGCAGATCGTCGTCTTTAAGGTCGAACGGCTCACCAGTCATACCAACGCCGACGACCAAACCGTTTATCGAACCGAAGCCGATCTCCAGCACGCGATGGAAAATGCCGACCCTTGCGCCAACCTACGGGTTCAGCTTCTTAACACCGGCGTCGCCGAAGAGCAGCTCAAAGCCATCGAAAATGAAGTGCAGGAACAGATCGACGCCGCTTTCCACACCGCCCGCAAAGGCACCATGCCCAAAGCCGTACTGACCGCCAAGAAAGCGCTGCCCGAACCCCGCGCCGAATATCTCGGCACCGCAGACCACCGCGAACTCAGCATGCTCGAAGCCATGCGCGAAACCCTCAAGGCGCGGCTCGCCAAAGATCCAAAGACCACATTACTCGGCCAAGACATCGAAGATCCCAAAGGCGATGTCTTCGGCCTCACCCGCGGCCTCAGCCAAGAATTCCCTACGCAGATCAGTAATGCCGCACTCGCCGAAGACACCATCCTCGGCGTCTCCACCGGACAAGCGCTCGCCGGCGGCCATCCCATTGCCTTCATGCAGTTTTCCGACTTCCTGCCCGTGGCCTACAGCCACATCCACTCCGAAATCGGCGCCATGTATTGGCGCACCAACGGCCAGTGGGAATCACCCGTTCTGATTATGTCCATCTCCGGCGGCTACCGCCCCGGACTTGGCCCCTACCACGCCCAGACGATGGAATCGATCTGCGCGCACGTTCCCGGTGTTGATGTCTTTATGCCCTCCACCGCCGCCGATGCCGCTGGCCTGCTCAACGCCATTGCCGAATCGGGCCGACCCTCCGTCTTCTTTTTTCCCAAGAGCCTGATTAACGATCGATCGAACACCACCTCCGCCGATGTGGAAAAGCAGTATGTCCCCATCGGTAAAGCGCGGATCGCCCGCACCGGTAGCGACCTAACCCTCGTGGGATGGGGCGGAACCATGCCCATCTGCGAGCGCACCGCCGAAGCCCTCGCTGAAATAGGAATCAACGCCGAGGTCATCGACCTGCGCACCATTTTCCCGTGGGACGAAGAAACCATTCTCGCCTCCGCCCAAAAGACCGGTAAACTCATCATCGTCCACGAAGACAACCAGACGTGCGGCATGGGCGCCGAGATCTCCGCCACCATCGCCGAAGCCGCGATGGGCGCCGTGCAGATCGCCCGCGTCACCCGCCCCGATACCTACATTCCGTACGACTACGCCTGCCAGATCGAGGTCCTTCCCTCCTTCAAGCGCACGCTCACCACCTGCTGCAAAATGCTCGAAATCGACCTACGCTGGAACAAGCCCATCGAAGACGAAACCGGCATCGTCACCGTCAAAGCCATCGGCTCCAGCCCGTCCGACGAAACCATCACCATCACGAGCCTGTCCGTGGCCGTCGGCGATGCCATCGCAGAAGGCGACCTACTCGTTTCCGTTGAAGCCGACAAAGCCTCGATGGACATCACCGCTCCCGTCAGCGGAACCCTCATCGAGCTCCTGGCCGAAGAGGGGGATGTCCTCACCGTCGGCACGCCCATGCTTAAAATTTCCTCCGACGAAGCCGCCCAGCTCAAACCCCTCATCCAAGAAGATCCCGGCACCCCCATCATGGAAAGAAAGCGAGTTGCGCAAGCGAACGCTCCCCAAGCCCCAAGCCTAAAGCCCAAAGCCTCCATCTACATCTCCAACATCGCCACCGTCTTCGGTTCGCGCCATTTGAGCAACGAGGAGCTGCTGCAAGGCCACGGGGAATGGGATTCCGAAGCCATTCGAAAACGCACCGGCATCGAGAATCGCTACTGGATCGACGGCGATGAAAACGTACTAACGCTCGCCGTGCAAGCCACCCGCGACCTGCTCGAAAAGGAAAATCTCCATATCTCCGACATCGGAGCCATCATTTGCTCCACCGGCACGCCACTAGCGATGACTCCCTCACTCGCGTGCTCCGTCCTGCACGAACTCAGCCCCGGCAAGGGCGAGGTCCTCATGCAAGCGCACGATGTCAACGCCGCTTGCTCGGGCTATATGTACGCCCTGCAATCCGCCTATGACTTCCTCACCAACGCGCCCGACAAAAAGGTCCTCGTCATTACTGCCGAAACCCTCTCGCCGATGGTGAACCACAACGACCAGAAAACGCTAGCCCTCTTTGGCGACGCCGCCACCGCCTCCCTCGTCAGCTGCGAGCAACGCCCCGGCGACATCGGCGTGAAGCTCAATCGCCCCTTTCTTTCCGCCACCGGCGTCGAAGAAAAGGTGCTCTACGTGCCCAACATGGGCAGCGGCGAAGTCATCGAAATGGAGGGTTTAACCGTCTTCAAGCTCGCCGTGCGCAAGATGATCGATGTGCTCGACAGCGCCTGCACCGAGCGCGGCATCACCGTCAATCAACTCGACAAAATCGTTCCGCACCAAGCCAACGAACGCATCATCGAAGCCATCCGCAAAACCATCAAATGCCCGCCCGAAAAAATGTTCAACCACATCCGTACATACGGTAACACCTCTTCTAATACCATCCCCATCGCCCTCACCGAGCTCATGCCCGAGATCGCCCCCGAAGCCCTCATCGGCCTCACCGCCTTCGGCGGCGGCTTCACCTTCGGCGCCGCCGTCATCGAAAAGATATAGACGAGGAGGGTTCTACGTAGAAATTTGTGGTGGAGAGCACGTAGTAGGAGAGTTTTTAGACAGGATGAACAGAATCTACAGGATGGATATCTTGCTAATCTCATAAAAAACAAGGCTCTAGCAGAGAATAACTACAGGACCATAAAGCAGTAAATTCAAAGAAAATCGCTGGAATTAAGCTGTGATTGAACAGGATTATTCAACCGCATCCTGTAGATTCTGTTAATCCCGTCAAAAGAAAAGTAGATGCAGAGCTACCCTAAAAATATTCGAAGAGCCCTTCCGAACCGCAATCTTCACCGCCTTTTGTAACCCCGACTCCAAAACATGATGCCGCATTGTTTTCCCGGAGCGCGGATCAACCGAACGGCTCTTCGCGGGAAAGGCATACTGCCAACCGATTTCACGGCAAGCATTCGGATATTTCCGCGCCAGCGCCTCCGGAATATAAACGTCCCCGAAGCCAACGAATTCCTCCGCCGCTTTACCCTGCACATCTTACCGTCCGGATTTATGAAAATTCGTAGCTTCGGCTTCCTTTCCAACACCAACAAAAAGTGGGCGCTCATCACCATCCGTAAATCCCTGGACGTCGCCCACTGCCCAAACTGTAAAAGTAAACTCGTCTCCGGCCCGTTGCCACTTCCCGAACGCCCACCTTAATCATGATCCCGAACCACGACATCCAGATCACAGAAAAAGGCTCCGCCACACGCCTTTTGGGTCACCTGTGTCTAACGCCCGAAAAAGAGGGGCTCCCAGCCCTAAAGCAAGCCGCCCAAAGCCCATTCGATCACGACCACCGACCGCACGGCGGGCAGTTGTTGGAAAGAAACAAACAGAAAACCATGGAATCGCCCCCCGGCATTCCATACAATCCCCATATGTAAGTTGGGGCGTGCCGAGAGGCTCAGTCCAACCAAATTTTATCCATCCAGCCGCCAGCCTCTGCGTAGATTTTGGTGTTTTCGTGAAGCTGGACGGATAAAATCCTAATCGTTAGCCGTAGGAGAATATGATGATAGAACAACTGTGGCGCAACGTGCTGGCCGCCTATGAAATGGGAGAGACGCTCGTGGCGTCCAACGAGGTGGATGACGTGGTCTCGCTCATGGTCGAAAACAAGATAGACATTCAGAAGTTCGGCGGGAATCTGTCCGCACTCATCAGCAGAGGCATGCCTACAATGGCCTCTCTGTTTGGCGGGGAGACCCCCGCCTTGCCGACCACACCGTCAATTGACCAGTACATTTCGATAGTAAACCGCCCGCTATCCCCTCTTTGGCTTCTGGCCGGCTTCCCGGATGTGATCACTTGGCTGAACGAGAAACAGAAGTCATTTCTCGGTCCATCCGTTGACGAGAATGAATCCGCCACAGCCATCGCAGAGTTGTACGGATTCGATCTCGATGCACCTGACAATCTCAGCGAAGATGACGTTGAGAATCCCGACGGAAGCCTACGTGCATGCTACTACCGTAATCTCGTGCGCAACTATGTTGCGCAAACAGGACAGAAACTGGAGGTCGCCGTCGAGGAGGGAACGGAAGGCGACATCTACCTTGGACAGGAGTTCCTCCAGATGACAGGGGAAGAGAGCAACTTCACCCTGATAGCGACGGTCACAACCAAATACTACATGGAGTTGAAGACACACTACGCCGCCTCGCTTCCTGACGAGACCTCCCTTCTCGCCATGTCTGGCATACTGGACGCTAACGTTTACATCTTGGGCACAGGTCAGCTTGACCCAACTCAGATTGTCGAGTTGGCAAAGGCCACCCAAGGGGAAGATGATCGTTTGCTGGAGGTCATGATTCAGTTCGAGGCGCTGTTGCTCTCCGTCCATACGCCGGAGCTTCCTCATGAAGAAGTTCTAAACGCATGTCGTGAGCAAGCAGACGCAATACAGAATAGTATTCATAATGCGATGGGAACCTACCGAGGAGAGCCAAAGATTGCCAATGATACCCGTGCCCTGATGACTTCGCCCCAATTCCGCGACTTGAGGAACACGGCGGGCGTGTCCACGGCCACATTATTGGGCAGATTGAAGAATATGATATTCGGCTAACAAGAGCATGGACAGCGACAAGAAATAGCCGCGCAAGCGCGGCCATTTCTTGCGCGTCATGCTGGCCGTTCGATTTGATCAGGAAATAATTATTGAAAAAGAACTTAAACAGAAACTCAACACGGACGCCCGAGCTAATTTTACCGAGAACCTAAACAGAAAAAGATCGAACCAGAGCACAGACTTTACGGTGAAAACGCCGCTGATCCGGTCAATATTTTACGCACCGAAAGTCATGCTTAAACGTTGGGATCAAATATAAAAATAATGAATATAGTTAAATACATTATACATTTGTCTTTAACCATTGGCGTAACGTTCGGGTTCTTTGTGTGGCTCACTGGCCATGAACTCGATAACTTAGGTCAGGCTATAGGTTATGGTTTTGTATATTTTGGTATCCCAACAATTGTTCTCTGCGTTGTTGGATTATTCTTTAAGGTAATCATACTTTCCAAAGTTTCATGGTACCGTATTACATTACTTCTGCTGACCTATTCCGTGATATGGAATCTATACTGGCTTATATTTTTTAGCTCGATTGATATGTGATGAATAAAATAAATCCCAACCAATCAATTGAGTTTACCGTGTTAGACGCACGCAAATATGCCAATCGTCCTTTGCACGGCAAACTCATCTCGAACGTGGGATCAGATAAATAATGAAAAGAAAATCAGTCATCCGGGTGATCATTATTATTCTGTCGGTCCTAACCATTTCAGCGGGACTTATCCTCTTTCACATAGAATACGGTCTTTGGTGGGATAGACCTGATTTAGGAAACAACATTGTAAGATAGAAATAAGAGAAGGCGGTTTTGTTCCTCCAGGGGTTGAATATATGACCGTTATGCTGACACCTGACTCCCCAGAATTTCAGAACATCATCAGCACAATCGAAGGTGGCTGGAGAGATAATAAATATCTCGCAGGTATAAAAGTAGCGTCCCATATAGTGGAGATCACCTATGAAGATGGATCTGAAACGAGAATAGATGTGGAAGGAAAAACTATGAGAATCGAGTCAAATAGTGATGTTCGACTTTACCGATCATTACGCAGTGTTTCAGGCATGATTGAAGATGAACTCAAAGTAAACAATCCCAACCAATCAATTGAGGCTATCGTGACAACGCCAGTCGATTAGATTGGAGTCGTTTGCACTCAGCCTCATCTCAGACGTTCATATGGTTGAAGTAATGTCAACCGGGCAAAAAAATAGTAGCCCTGTTTTTTTAGGGTTCAAAAACGGGCTAAACGATCGTAATCGGAGGGCGCGGGGAACACACGCAGGGTGAGCGGTTTTTCCGCATGCAGGGTATGCTCATATCCGTGGACTTTTGTGCCCGCCGAAGCGGACTACCCCATTTGAACCGTTCC
>JAJRRI010000077.1 GCA_024279685.1 Verrucomicrobiota bacterium
ATACTCCTCGCTCAGTCGCCCTTTTTCCATGTATTTGATCTGCGCCATCTGATCGAGGATTTGCCGCCTTTTTTCTTGATGCTCCATATCGCCTCCGTATTCATGTCTAGTTACTAGACAATATAAGGGATAAAAAAAGGGAAGTCAACTGAGCAAATTCGGAATCTGACCCCTGGCTCCGCAGATTTCATCTGCACCCTGAGCATATAATTGGCGGATTCCGCTAAACTGTTACCGAAATTCTGTTTCGCATTTAGCTCGGAAGAAGGGTGCACGTACAAAATTCGAAACAGAATTTCGAACAACAGAAGGCGCGGGTTTGAATCGACGCATAGAGAAATGAGCTCTGCGTCCGGCCATGCGTACGCGCAGACGGCTGGGACAGCCGTCCCTACCCAAGGATTTTCAACCCGACAGGTTGGTTCAGGTAGGGAGGGGTGTCCCCACCCCGCCGAGTGGTAGAGCGGTCGGGCGTTCGGGCGGACGGCTGGAACAGCCGTCCCTACCCACCCCGCATCCTATTTTTTTGGAAAGGGGTCATGGAAAATATAAAAAGGGCGACCTGATGGCCGCCCCTTCACATGCTGAGGAATTCCTGAAGTTTTAGATTATTTCTTCGTTGATCCAGCTCATAACCTCTTCGGAGAGCGGAAGGACGGCCTTGATTTCGCATTCACCGGTGGGAATTTCTACCGTTTCCCCAACCGTGCGCTCAAGGAGAGCTTTGGCCAAGCGGGTTTCGCTGGAGATAATGAATAGCTCTTCGTCTTGATCCCACGCGCCGAGGATATAGTAGGTTTCGGAGGTGCCGTTGGCGTAGGCCAGTTCCACACCGGTTCCCATGCCGACCTGATCGGTTGAGGCATCGGCAAAGTCGCTCGGCTTGATCTTTTCAAGGTCATCGGCCAGTTGTGCCCCTTGCGCCATGAGCAGTCCTTGGCGTTCCTTGGCATATTTAAATTCGGCGTTTTCGCGAAGGTCGCCGTGGCTACGTGCCACTTCGATTTCCTTCGAATTTTCGGGAATCTCAACGGTCACGATCTTTTCGAGATGCTTCTGACGAGCGATATAACTGCGCTTGGAGGTAAAGGGCATCTCCTTCTTCTGCGCGGCAGCATTCTTCGACGGCAGGATAATATCCTGTAGTTCGGGGAATTTGCGTAGAATTTTGGCAATGACTGATTTTCGGTCGAGCGCGTCCCATCCCTGCCCTTCGTTGGTGCGACGGAGGAAGTCGCGGCGCTGTTGTACGGTCATGGCACCCATAACATCGTGCAGCCACTCTTCTTGCTGGAAGCGTTCGCGGAGCTGGTTTTGCGCACGGAGCATGGCTCCGGAAGCATTGGCTTCGAGGACTTCTTGAATGCGAAAGGCGAGATCGCCTTTGGATATAAGTTTCCATTTTTCGATGAACGGGGTTGACCGCTGACACCAGAGCAACATCGGTGCGCTAGCTTTACGGCGGGCCACCGCCGAGGCCATGATAGACTGAACATCCTCTTCGGCTCCATTGGTGATCAGGGCCGACATGATTTCATTCAGAACCGGATGGCTGACCACAGGAATCACATAACTAAGCATAGCGATTACGGCTTCTTTGTTATTTTCAATCAATATGGTTAGTAGAGTCTGAAGCTGGCGCGAGGGCAAGCGATCCAGTGTGGTCACTAGGTGTTTCCCGATAAGATCTCGAATGAGTTTTTCGCTTTCGAGTCCGGCCGGCTCAATATCGAGCAGACGGGCGTAAATGAACCCTTCAGCTTTCCATTCGGGGCGGGCAGATGGCGCGCCTTTAATGATGAAAGCTAGTCGGTTGGCGAGGGCTTCTTGAGCGGCGTCAGAGGAAAAATCAATTTTCTTTTCGAGGATTTCCTTAAAGCGATCGAATAGCCCTTCGATGTCGCGAACCTCGGCAATGCGGCCAAACCAATCGGCGTCGTAGGCCATTGCTGTTTTATGGATGATAATATTTTCTGAACGTTTTTTGGGGATTTCAACGGAGGCATCGTTTTTAAGTTCGCGCCGCGCACCTTCCCACAGTTTTTTCCAACCGGCTTCGGGTAGGATGGAGGGGGTCAGTGTGGTTTGCAGACGAGCGACGGGCATGGGGCCGTAGCTCCGCAGAGCACTACGAACGACTTCAGCGGGATCCTCTTTGATCATTCGCTCCAGCTCGGCCGGCTGATTGTGTTTGATGGCTAGGATATGTTCATCATTAAGAACGTCCAGCGCTTCAGCCGCATAACTGAAAGCCATTTCGTGTTCGCCCTTGCGCTCAAAATCGACTTCGAGCTGTTGGTAAAAATAGTCAATATGCTCAATGATACCGAAACCCCAAGTTGCGTTATAACAGAGCATACCCACTTTGAGCGCACGGAGGTGATTCAGTCGGCGGAAGCATTCCGCCGTCGAAATTTTTCCACCAAAACCGGCCGGAGCAATCATTTTCAAAGCATTGCGATCTTTGGATAATAGTTTCTCTACTGTTTCCTTCGCGTTACCCCCCCATTTCCGGGTGCCGGCCAACCAAGCGAGAACATCTAATGCGGGTCCTACTTTGTCGGCATCCGCTAGTTGTTGAAATAGCAGTTGTGCGCCCGAATCGGCTTCGGCACCGCGTTCGGCGTCCACCAGTCTATTTAGTACATCGACCACCTCGGCTATGTCGATTTCAGCCGCACTCACAAGCCCTGCAAACCATTCTTCGTTTACCATATCCAAATCCATCGAAAATCTCCTCTCCTGAAATAAGCGCGGAACATAGCGGTTTTCTCTTGAACTGGAAAATGTTTTCCGGGGGTTTATCGCGGGTGCAAAGTCACCGTGATCCGTTCGCCCCCACAGGTACGGGTTCTTCTGAGGCACACTCATACCGTGTCTTACGGCATTCTGGATATAGCAACACTCTTTCTATAACTTTCAATAGGCACATCATACAGCAAACCTACAACAGATTCTAAGCCGAATAGACTGTCGAAAATCTGAAGCACCCGATAGGGTCTAAAAATAATTTAACCCTCGATTTAAAGCCTCGGAGAAAAAACGCATGTCACAACATTCAAACATTGATGGTCGGGCCCTCGCCAAGAAAATGATCGCGTGCATTCGAACGGATGTGGAAGCCCTGAAAAAAGAGCACTGGGCACCCAAACTTGTCTCGATCAAAATTGGAGAAAATGTGGCTGTCGATCACTACGTCCGGAATCAAAAGCGCAACGCCGAGCAAACCGGCATCGAGTTTTCAGAAAAACACTATCCCGCCGATATTTCGGTCGATGAAGTAACCGCCACCATCGTTCACCTAAATTTGGACCCCACCGTGACGGGTATTATTCTTCAGCGCCCAGTCCCCGAGCACATCCCGATCAAGGCCCTGCAAGAAACCATCCACCCGATGAAAGATGTGGAGGGCATGCACCCAAAATCCATCGGCGATATTGTCTACGGAGATCTAGAGCTAGGTCCTTGCACGGCCATGGCTGCACTCGAATTACTCAAGAGCACTGGAGTACAACTTGAAGGGCTGGAGGCTACCGTGATCGGTCACTCTGACATTGTCGGAAAGCCCATTGCCTTTCTCCTGATGGCCGAAGGCGCCACCGTGACGGTATGCCACCACATGACGCGCGAAGTCGCCATACACTCTCGCCGCGCCGATGCCGTTTTTGTGGCGGTCGGCAAAGCAGGCCTACTCACCGGAAATATGATCAAACCCGGAGCGATCGTGATTGATATCGGGATTAATATGATCGAAGACGAGCATGGAGCATCAAAGCTGGTGGGCGACTGCGACTATGCATCCTGCCTAAAAACGGCCGGCTGGATTACCCCCGTTCCCGGCGGCGTCGGTCCAGTCACCGTCGCCTTCCTTATGCGCAATACGGTGACTGCCGCGCGCCGGCTTAAAAAGCAATACACCCAACAATTACAACACAGTACAGTAGCCTAATCCCCATCCCAAAACGGAAACGACTCTACCCTCTCCAAAAACCGACACTACAGCCCGTTTTTATGCTGTACGAGTTGGCCGCAGGCTGCAGCAATATCGGAGCCCAGCGAGTAGCGCAGAGTGGTGTTGAATCCAGCCGCTTTCAGACGATCCGCAAAGGCCTTCCGTTCCGCCAGCGGCGTCCCATGAAGATTGCACCCCGAATACTCATTAAATGGAATCAGGTTAATGTGTACGGGGATATCGCGCAGATAGTCCGTTAGAACTTGACTATCTTCAACCGAGTCGTTCACCCCAGCGAGCAATAGGTATTCAATCATCACCTTGCCGTTACGAGAGGCTTCAACCAAGGTTTCGCGGAGTACATCAAGTGTATACTTTCGCGCCTGTGGCATTAACTTTTCGCGAACCGCCTGCCGAGCACTATGCAAACTGAGCGCCAGTTGAACCGCTGGGAATTGTTCTGAAAATCGGGCCATCGCATGCGGAATTCCGACCGTCGAAACCATCAGCCGCGAGCCCGCATAATTGAAAAAAGAGGGGCCGCATAAAATAGCCAAGGCGCTAAAAAGATGCTCCATGTTTAAGAGCGGTTCACCCATACCCATGAACACAATGTTACGGATCGAGCGACCTTCCTCTTTCACGATCTGACTGGCTTGCAGCACTTGGTCCAAGATTTCATCGCACGTTAAGTTGCGCGTAAAACCCATCATCCCAGTCGCGCAAAAACTACAGTAGCATGCGCAGCCCACCTGCGAGGAGATGCAGAGCGAAATGCGCCCTGTTTTAGGACGCAAGATTACGCTTTCGATCAAATGCTGGTCCGGCGTCTTGAAGATCAGCTTACTGGCCCCATCCGTTTTCGAGTCGTGGCGTTCCAGAAGTTCTAGCGATTGGAATTCGATGTGGTTTGAGAAGTCGAGCCGAGCCGTTTCCGGCAAAGTATCTAACGCCGCACCCCAACCCAGTGCCTTCTTAAAAAGTGCGGTACGAAAGAGCTTTATTCGGTGCGGTTGCACTGCATTACGGCTGCGTAATTCTTCAATCCCAGCGGTGTCGTATAAGGAAGCCATGATAGAAATTTACTGGGCTTACTTGATCATTTTTTTGGTCACTTTGATCAATGTCTTCCAGAGATCCTCTTCTGTCTTGCTCTTCAGCACAGCTTCACGCGATTCTTTCTCGCTAAAAATACTTGCGAGGCCAGAAAGTAGTTTAAGGTAGAATGCGCTCGTCGCCGTCGGGATGACCATGAAGAAAAATATACGCGTTAGCGTCCGGCCCGGCCCGCCAAATTTAATGCCTTTTTTATGAATACCCACAACCATGGAAAGCCCACCGCCCTCGACCCCACGAACATGTGGGAAAGCAAGGCCGTTATCGACCGCCGTGCTTACGATAGCTTCGCGCTGTAGCGCCAAATCAAGGAGTTGATCTCCATTCTCTACAAACCCCTCCTTTTCCATCCGCCCGCACATTTCGCTCAGCACCTCTTCGGGCGTGGTTCCCTTGAGAGACACCATCATCAGCTCCGGCGAGGTAAACCGGCCAATACCGGTCTTCCGCGCTTCGCCATAGACGCGATTCGTGCGTTCGCGCTCGATCAACTGTTCGGGGTAGTAGAGAAAACGCGCGCAGTTGGGGCAACGGTGCATCTGTTCGGCCTTATGAACCGCGTTCACCAAACTCTTGGTTAGTGCCATACCGCACCCCGCGCAAATTCCATTCGATACCGGAACAATCGCCTCCGGATGCTTCTGTAGCAATCGGTTAAAATGCGACTTTACCTGTTGCGGCAAATCCGATCCCAAGCTAGAAATTGACTTTTCCAACTCTTCCAGCCGAGCCTTCGGCATGGCGGCCTTTTTCTGCATATTTGCCACAACCAGCTCCTGAAGCTGGATCAGTTGGTTGATCAGTTTGTGCGTTGTCGTCATTTGCATTTCCTACCGTTGCCAAAATTGAATAGAGAGCATACCACGGGTTCCGGACATGGAAAGCCCAACCCGTTTAATTTTAGCCTATTTATAGGAGCTAGCGAGCGGAGTAACGCCCTTTCTCAAAAGAATATTTCCGTATTTGGCGGTTGTTCCCGTCATCACGCAAGCATAGGCTTCTTCAGCGCGATCGTAGAATTCGAATCGTCCGATGTGGATGACATCGGGTGCGTCGGGGGCCGACTTTCGGATGGCGGCCATATAGTCCGTTTCCACCTGCGGATCCAACGTATCGCCCTCAACCGCTGCCATCATGATGAGTGAATCGTCATAGCTATCCAGTTCGAATAACGAAATAATACCCGCTAGCAAATCTGGAATCTGCAATCCATCACCCCGCACCACCCTCTTCGGACAGAAGGTATGCCCGGGAAAGTGAGCATCGGCTAAAATAATTTCGTCACCATGCCCCATCTCTGCCAGAATTTTCAAGAGTTCAGGGTTGATGATTGGGTCAATTCCTTTCAGCATTTTTTCTCCTTGGTTCTTTAGTTTAGCTCCACAGAAGCAGGGCGGATATCTTTAATTTGAAGTTGTAGAGTGGTATTTCCGTTCCACGTATTTTCCTTGAGCGTGAAGGCGAGGTCGAGCGGGCCATCCGGGAGCTGTTCCGCTGAATAGTTAAAAATAATCGCATCAAATTTTCCACCAGAGGTCATGATCGAAAGCTTCAGGTGCTTCTTTCCCACCACGCGCGGCGGGTCCGAAAGTTTAATCCTGCGCAAGGCCCAAATAGGCTCTGAATTGGCCTGCCCGAATGGACTCAACTTCTTGAGCTGCTCATAGAATTTCCAGTCAAGATCATCTCCCGCAAGCTCGGCATCGATATACTGTACTGGAGCTATATCTACTCCATCTAGAGCCGAAGCAACCTCCGCATTGAAGTCCTGCTTGAACACGTCGAGAGCCCCAGGCTTCACTTCAAGCCCCGCCGCCATTTTATGGCCCCCAAACGTTGCGAGATGCTCTTCGCAGGCCTGCAAACCTTCCAGTAGATCGTATGCATCGATACTTCGACATGAACCCCGCACTTTTCCCTCGGAACCGATCCCCATCAAAATAGCTGGGCGGTTATAATGATGGGCTACACGGGAAGCCACAATCCCGACCACGCCGGGATGCCACCCTTTCTTTGCAATCACGAGACCAAAATTCTTTTCAGGATCAAAGTAGCCATCGATTTCGGCAAAAGCCTCCTCAGCCATATCGTGCTCAATCTTGCGGCGTTCCACATTCGTACGGTCGAGCAGATCGGCGATCTCCCGCGCCTCGCCAGAGTCATCGGTGGTCAGCAACCGCAGCGCCTGCATGGGCTGGCCAATGCGGCCGGCAGCATTGATCCGTGGTCCGAGTTGAAAGCCTAGATGGTAGGTATCGGCCTCGCCACGCAGGCCCGCTACCGCCTTAAGCGCACGCAACCCTTCCCATTTTGTTTGGTCAAGTTTCATTAAACCGTGGCGAACAATAATCCGATTTTCAGCCACCAATGGAACGAGATCTGCGGCGGTTCCAAGGGCGGCGATATCGAGATAATCGCGCAGGTCGGTCTGTTGAGCAGCAACGCTTCCCCGTTCCCGTCCGGTCTTCAGCAAAGCGTGCGATAGCTTAAAGGCCACCCCTACCCCAGCAAGGATTTCAAGTTCGGGAACCGTCCCCAACTTGGGATTAATGAGCGCGAAGGCGTCGGCGATTTCTGCGTCTGGTTCGTGGTGATCGGTTACGATTACATCCACCCCATGGGCTTGCGCGTGGGCCATGCTATCGACGGAGTTTGTGCCACAATCGACCGTTACAACCAGGGTGGATCCATGCTCTGCGAGACAACGGTCTAGCGCATCTTGCGAAAGTCCGTAGCCTTCGTCGAGTCGGTCAGGAATGAAGGGTCGCACGTCGGCACCCAGAACGGAGAGCATACGGACCAGCACGGCAGAGGACGTTATGCCGTCCACATCGTAGTCACCGAAAATGGTAATGGTTTCGCCCGCATCGATGGCGGTCCATAGCCGGCCGACCGCCTTCTCCATATCGGGCAACAGAAAGGGATCGGACAATCCGGCAAGGCGCGGATCGAGAAAGGTGTTGATTTCATCCGGTGTGTGATGACCGCGCAAGGCGAGTGCCCGGGCGAGCGGCATCGGCAAACCGGTGAAGTCGGCGACGGCCTGAACCGTTGAGTCTTCGATGGGTTTGAATTTCCAAAGTTGCGGCATAGAGGGGCCTTTTTGTTCTATTTACTTCCGCCGCGGAAGAACCGGTAGAGTAAGGATTTAATTAAAATTTTCACGTCTTCAAAGAGCGAGCGGATGTGGGCGTACCACAATGAATCGGCCAGTCGGTCGCTATCGCGGGAATAATCGGCATAGGAAAAGACCGCCGGGTAATACTGAGGAAGTTGCTTGATAATTTCATCGTCCGCCGGGTGGCGCATCGGCGGTTGACCACAAACGAAGAGGCGACCACGCAGGGCGAGTAGCAACCAAGGAAAGCGGTCTAACGTACCCGCACGGAACAGGCGATATACCACTGACTTGCGGTTTTCGAGTTTATGAAAAACCGGTAGCTTGACGAAGCCGGTTCGTGGATCGTGGAAGACCTCTTGTCGGTATGCGCCAATGCGCGTGATCCAAACGAGAAGAAAGAGAATGCAGAAAGGAACGATCTGAATGAGTGCGACGGTCAAAGCAAGAAACCAGAGGATGGTGTAGCGAACCAGATCCTCCGTGCGCATGGCGGGACGATTCTGAGCCACGAGCCACGCGTCGGCGATCTCAATGGTCGTACCATCCACCGCACTAATCAGCCGGTTGCCGGAGATAATCTTATTTTCAATTTCGAGATTCCGCCCGATGTAGGTGTCTTTAAGAATCAGGCAGCGGGTCAGCGTGGTATGTGAATCGACAATCACATGGTCGGCCACCACGGCTTTGGGGCCAATCGTACTCATGACTCCAAAGCGACAGTCATTACCAATGATGAGAGGTGAGTTCAGTTGCGCCGAAGGTGGGTTCATCACGTTGTACCCGATCGAACTATCTCCCGAGTCGGAAAATCCGGCGGTAAGATATCGCGAAAACTCGCCCTCCACCATTTTCATGTTGAGTTCAAAATAGCTTGGAATTCCTTCGATAACGTAAGGGTGAATATGAGCTTGCTCCAGTCCGTGCTCAGAGCTGGACTTTCCGTCCAGTAAGGCTTTCACCTCCTCACCATTTTTTCCATATAGAAAGAACGGACTCTTACTCTGGCCATGGAGACACGCTGACATGACTTTTAAACCCGCGGGCTGATAGCCCTGACGCCGACGAAGAAAGAACGCCCCGCTGATAAAGAGCAGGCCGTCGGTCCAGCGGTCGGATGTTGCTTTGAGATAATCTAATGGCTGTTCGCTCATCCGTGCAAAGCTGTATTGAATCTCCACACCCCAGCGATCGCCGCTTCCGGCGAATTCCTCGACCTGCCCCGCACCTTCGCCCAGAATGATCTGCACCTGATTGATCCCCAGGTCGGCGCAGGTTTCCAGCCAATAATCGAGCAACGGGCGGTTGGCCACCGGCAGCAACGACCAAGGGATCCCTCCGAGTTTCTCGGCCCATGGCAGGGTTTTAGCGGTATAAAATACAGCCTTCATCAGGGGAGTTCCTATCTAAACATCTTCAGAGCTTCGTCGACGGTATCACAAATTTCGAACACCTTATAAGCGCGGGTGATCTCGAATACCATCCGAGGCTTTTTCTGCAGGCAAGCAATTTTCATATCACCCCCCTTTTCTGAAATTCGCTTAAGCGTGGCAATCAAAGCACCTAGACCGGCGCTATCCATGAAATCAACCTGCTTGAGATCGATGACATAGTTTTTCACGGTTGGCTCAGCCGACTGCCAACTTGATAATTGCTCGCGA
>JAJRRI010000078.1 GCA_024279685.1 Verrucomicrobiota bacterium
ACTCCGGCTCCAGCAGAATCGGACAGTTGAACGATTGCCGCGAAGAATTAATATCCACACCGCTGATCTCCATCAGCCCATTGGCTTGGCAAAGTTTCCGTAAACGAGCCAGTTGCTCCCGCGTGTTGCGCGGCGGCATATAGGTGATCGCCTTAAAGCCAATCTCCGCCAGCTCGGGAATCAAATCATCGAGAAAATCATCCTCAAATTTTTCCGCCTTTTTATCACCGGTCGGCGATTCACCGACATCGCCCAGATAGGCATAAGCCGGAATGGCTCCAATCTCGTTGGCAAATTGGACCGCTTCACGGACATTGAGACATTCGTCGTAGCCAGAAGCGATGAAAAATTCCTGAACCAGCGCCCCCTTAAAGGCACCGAGCAGATCGTACGCATAGTGCGGATTTTCAACATCCAACAGCACGGCCTTCAACGATCCCTTTAACGGAACACCCAGCGTTCCTTCCACATAATCCACTAACGGCTGTCCCTTTCCATGTGCTTCGATTAATTTGAGCGACAGCGCGTAGAGAATGTGTCGTTCAGTAATCGATCCACCGGCCGCAGCTTCGGAAATCGCCACCACGTCGGCATCGAAATCGAGCGTCGGTGCACCGCGTTTCGTCAGCACCGCATTGAGTTTTTCAACTTCCTTGCGATCGCGTGCAATCCGCGCTTTGTGGATCGGCTCCAGAAACTTTGCCACGGCATCAAACTGCGTGGCCGTAATCCCATGGAAGGCGATGTAGCTCACGTTCGGCTCGTCGGGATTATTGGTCTTGCGACCCTTCATCGAAGTGCCATCCATATTCACTCGAATCTCGCACCCACAGGTGCTGGCCATACCGATCGACTTGCTGGCCTCAAGAAATTCGGCGCAGCCCGAGACCGAGTCATGATCCATAATCCCCACCGTCTGCAAGCCCGCCTCCGCCGCCTTAAGTGCAATCATTGACGGGGTGTACGGGCTGAATGAATAGGTGGAGTGAACATGGTTGTTCACCTCCTCGGTCTGGACGATCCCTTTGGGCCTTTCAAGTTTCATTATACGCCCAGCCGCGCAATTCGAGTCAACTCGCCGTTGGTATAGTTTTGTCCAATCACATGCCCTGGCAATGGAACGACGCGCTCATGAATGGCATCGATAATCCAGCTGGCTTGCGGGAAGTAATCCGTTTCCATTTCGGCGGCGGGCGAGATCCAGTTCTTCGCCCCAATCACAACCGGCGGCGCATCGAGATAATCGAAGCACAAGGTCGTCAGATTCGCCGCAATGTTGTGCATCGCCGAGCCGCGTTCAACAGCGTCGGAAGCCAATACGACCCGTCCGGTCTTCTTAACGGATGCAACCAGCTTGTCATAGTTGAGCGGATTCACAAATCGAAGGTCGATCAGTTCGACATCCATGCCATATTTTTCTTTCATCTCATCGACGACCTTCATTCCACTATAGAGCACCGGCCCCAGCGTAATAAGGGTCAGATCCTTGCCCTGCGTGCGCACGGCGGGTTCACCTTCTTCGGTTTCGAAATAGCCTTCCGGAACACCGCCCTTTTCGAAGAACTCGCCAACCCCGTAGGTCTTCTGCGATTCGAGGAAGATAACCGGGTCGGTTCCCGCCAGCGCCAGGTTAAGCATACCCTTTGCGTCGTTAGTCGTCGCGGGGTAGTACACTTTTAAACCCGGGATATGGTTGACCATGGCCGTCCAATCTTGCGAGTGCTGAGCCCCATATTTATTACCAATGGAAACACGGAGCACCAACGGCATTTTCAGGATACCAGCAGACATGGATTGCCATTTAGAAATCTGGTTGAAGATTTCATCACCGGCACGGCCCATAAAGTCGCAGTACATCAACTCAACGCAAACGCGGCCACCACTCAGCGCATAACCACAAGCCGAACCAACGATTGCACCTTCGGAAATCGGCGAGTTAAACAGACGATGATACGGTAGTAATTCCGTCAACCCATTGTAGCAGGCAAACGCCCCACCCCAATCTCGGTTTTCTTCCCCGTACGCAATCATGGTTGGATCGGTCGTAAAGCGGTGCGCCATGGCTTCAAAGATACCATCGCGGAGGGTGTACAGTTGGTTGGCCTTGTACGGCTTGCCGTCGGCATCGTATGCGTAACGCTGTTTGCGCTTCAGCTTCTTAACGCGGGCGTTGTCTTCAAGTTTTTCCAGCAACTCCGGCTCGCGGTCGTCGAACTTCTCAACCTTGCTATTAGAGTACATCACCTTTTCGATCAAATTAATGTCGGAATAAGGCGAAACACTTTCATCGATCGCCAGTTTCATGGCTTTACTGATTTTCGCAGTAATTTTTGCCTTCATTGCATCGGCATCGGCTTCAGTAAGTGCACCGTTGTCCATGAGGTATTTTCCGAATGAGCGAACGCAATCGGCTTCTTCCCAAAGTTCCATTTCTTCCTTCGAGCGATACGAAGAAGCATCGGATGGCGAGTGCCCCGACATGCGGTAGGTAATGATGTCCAATAAAACAGGACCCTTCCCGTCCAGCAAGATTTTCTTCTTGCGCTCCGTGGCATCCGCCACGGCCAAAGGATTGTATCCATCCACCCGCTCCGAATGCATTTGGGCCGGGTTGATGCCGGCACCAATTCGAGCCGCAAACTTATAGCTCATGGTTTCACCGACCGTCTGTCCGCCCATGCCATACTGGTTGTTCATGATATTAATCAATACTGGAGGATGTCCAAATTCTTCGTCCCATAGCTCGACATACTGATCCATCGCCGCCATCCAGATGCCTTCAAAAACGGGACCACAACCCATGGATGCATCGCCGATATTAGCCACAACAATACCCGGCTTACGATTGATCAGCTTGTTCATGGCGGAACCCACCGAAATATCGGCAGAGCCCCCGACCAGCGCATTATTGGGCATGGAGCCAAATGGGATGAAGAAGGCGTGCATGGAACCGCCGAGGCCTTTGTTGATCCCCGTTGAACGGGCAAAAATTTCCGCGAGCGTGCCGTAGATAATAAAATCTTCGGCCAGATCTTTCACCGTGTCATGCGACCCGTCCTTCACGACCTTCAGCGTATCTCCGTCGAAAAACTCTTCCATGATGGTGGACAGTTTCCCGTCGTCGAGTTTGCTAATGGCCGAAAGACATTTCGCCATAATTTCACCGTGCGAACGATGCGATCCAAAGATGTAGTCGTCGGTATCGAGGTTTACGGATTGGCCGACGGCCGCGGCTTCTTGACCGATCGACAAGTGAGCCGGTCCGGGGTGGTTATATTCCATTCCTTGGTACGAACCCTGAACCTTAATCTCGTTCAGCATCGTTTCGAATTCACGAATCACGAGCATGTCGTAATACATTTTAACGAGACGGTCTTTTCCGTATTTCTTTTCTTCTTTCTTATAATCCGATTTGTATTGGTTAATTGGAATCGGTTTAAAGGTGATTTCCCCTGACTTACGGCATTCTTTAGGATCAATTACTTGTGTTTTTGGCATTTTTTTTCTCCTGTTTAATTCAGTTAAAGTTGAAACATTGTAGTTCTAATCACCTCGCCGACGGTCGGATGCGGGAAGACGATTTCTTGAATATCTTCAACACGCAATTCGGCTTCAATCATCGCGGCAACACCCCAGATGATTTCCGAGCAAATTCCACCAAACATATGAACCCCAAGCAATACGCGCGTATCGGCATCAATAACCACCTTTACTTGCCCCGGTCCCTTCTTGCCATTTTCAGCAAGAAAGCGGCCGCTCATCAGCAACGGCAACGATGCCGTCTCTACCGCGTGCCCTGCCTCTTTCGCCTGCTCTTCGGTCATACCGCAGCCGGCAATTTCGGGCAGGGAATAAACCGCCCATGGAATCGCATGGGTCCGGAAGCGATCCTTCTTTCCGAGAATCGTGTTCAGAGCCACTTCGCCCATTCGCGTGGCGGAATGCGCAAGTTGCGATTTTCCGGTTACATCACCGATGGCATACACATTCGGCAAATTGGTACGTTGCTGGTCGTCGGTTTTAATTCCAGTACGATCAACGTCCACTCCAGCTTCTTCAAGCCCCATGTTTCCAAGGTTCGGCGAACGACCCACCGACATCAGTACGATATCTGCATGGATCGACTTCTCTTCGCCGGATTTTGTCGTGTACTTCACATCATGGCCATCAATCGCCGTAACCCGGCAGCCCATGTTGAAATCACCTTTTCCTTTGAGGGCTTTACGAAAAGCTTTCGCCTGCCCGTTGTCCATGAAGGGGATAATTTCGTCGAGCATTTCAATGATGTCCACCTTCACACCAAGGCTGCTGAAAAAGCTGGCAAACTCAATACCAATCACGCCGCCGCCAATCACCACCAGCGACTTCGGCATGGTTTCAACATTCAAAATTTCCTTACTGGTCATCACATGCGGCTGATCCACTCCGGGAATAGGCGGAACGAACGGCGAACCGCCCGTAGCAATCACCACGTTATCGCCTTCGTAGATCGTCCCCGCCACTTCAACCTTGCGCGATCCAATCAACTTAGCTTCGCCGGTGAGCACCTCAACCTTGCTCTTTTTCATCAGCCCGGCAATCCCGCCGCGCAGCGTTTTAATGACGTCCTGCTTCCAGTTCATGGCCACCGACAAATCGAACTTTACCTCGCCGGTCGTCACCCCAAATTCAGGCGCTTCCTTGGCGTGTACATAATGCTTGGCGGAATTCAGCAGGGTCTTCGTTGGGATGCAACCATGGTTCAAACACACCCCGCCCAGATTCGCTTTCTCGATCAGCAAAACCTTTTTACCTTTATGCGCAGCACGCTCAGCCATTTCATAGCCGCCCGGTCCGGCACCAATAATGATGATATCAAACTCGGCGCCGGTCGAAGGAGCGGCTGTAGCAACAGGTGTAGAAATCGGCGCTTTCACTTCAGCTTTAGATTCTGGAGTCGGTGCGGGGGCAATGGCATCAGCGGGGCGCAGCGCGGAGATATCCTCGCCCGGCTGACCGATTACTGCAATCACCTTGAGCACGTCCACATCCGCATCGGCAGGATAGAAAATACCCAGCATAGTGCCCGTGGCCGTCGCTTCTACCTCGAAGGTCGCCTTATCGGTTTCAACCTCGCAAAGCGCCTGTCCGGCCGTAACCACATCGCCTTCTTTGACATTCCATCCAATAATGATGCAGGACTCAACGGACTGTCCCTGCCTCGGCATTAATACTTCAGTAGCCATCTTTTCTCCTTATAGTCGAAAGAATATCGAGTCTCGAACAAGGAACTCCGAATTCCGAAGTGCCTTTTCACTATTCCTTCTCCATATTTTTTATCGCGGTGTTAACGCTTGTTACAAATATTGAAATTAATTCATTGGCTTCGATGATAAGTGGTTCAAGGCGGTCTGATTCCAACAAGTTGGACTTTACGATAATCTTCCAACACACCACCGTTTCACGAAGTTCCTTTAGGCAAATTTTCATCTTGTGAACAAAATCTTTACGAGACTCAGCTCCCTGTGCCTCACCATAATTCAGCGCAGGAGAAGAGCCGCTCCGCGTGAGCTGTCCCATGAAGTGTCGACCTACCAAATCAGAAGGAAGTGCCTTTGCCACTTTGACGGCTCGTGCAGCAAAGTCGATCAGCCGATCTTCCAGATCAAATTTGTTATCCTTCGCCATTCAATATTCCTTGTTCGTTATTCGATATTCCCTAGCCTGCAAGCGTGAGTTCAAATGTGGCCAGTTTGGCTTTCAAACTGACGAGGAAGCGCGCGGCAGGTGCACCGTCGGCGGCACAGTGATCGAAGGTGAATGAAAGTCCCATGTGCGGAATAAATTCAACATCGGAACCTTTCATCACCGGTTTCGGTTGAATGTTGCACACCCCTAGAATTCCCACTTCAGGAGCATTCAGCACCGGCGTAAAGCTTTCGATGCCTGCCGCGCCGAGGTTCGTAACCGTAAAGGTTCCGCCGCTCAGGGCATCCGGATCAATCGTACCTCCGATGCAAGCCATGGCCAGACGTTTAGCTTCGGCAGAGAGCTGCTTGAGCGTCATTAGATTCGCGTAACGAATCACCGGAACCATTAGGCCACGTGGCGTATCAACCGCAAAACCGAGGTGGATATTTTCAAAGTTGACGATTTTGTTCCCCAAATAATGCGCGTTAAGTTCCGGGAACTCACTCAGTGCTTTAATCGTGGCATAAAGCACCACGTCGTTGATGCTGATTCCCCCAACGCCCGCCTCTTCCGGCGCCGCTTTACATTTCGAGCGATAACCCAATATGGAGCGCGCATCGGCTGAAGCATTAAGGGTGAGCTGCGCGGTATTTTGTAGGGAAGCCAACATGCGACCGGCGACGACCTTGCGTACACCCTTGACCGGAATTTCAGTGGCCGTGCCCGGGAAGTCTAGTGAGGCAACCGCTTCGCCGATCGCTTCTGGAGCAACGGAGATCAAATCGGCAGAAATAACACGTCCACCCATACCGGTTCCGGTGCTTGGAATGGCAAGTCCTTCGGCGGAAGCTTTAGCCTGCGCCGCTGGAGTAACCGCCTGTGCGGCAGCAACGTCGCGCTCGATCACACGTCCATTCGGGCCAGTACCCGCGAGCGTTGAAGCATCAACACCCTTTTTGGTGGCTAGATTTTTAGCGCGAGGAGAAACGCCGATAGCTGATCCAGCAGCAACGGTCGCAGTCACCTGAGTGGCCACGGGGGCCGCTTCCATTTTTTCTTCAACGATCGCGGGAGCTGCCTCTACCGAAGCGTCTTCGTTGGCAGGGCGCAACGCGGAAACATCCTCACCCGGTTCGCCAATTGCGGCGATGACCTTAAGCACTTCAACGTCGGAGTCGGCGGGATAGAAAATGCCAAGTACGGTGCCGGAGGCGGTCGCGTCAACTTCGAAGGTCGCCTTGTCGGTTTCCACTTCGCAGAGGGTCTGCCCTTGGGTAACGACGTCGCCTTCCTTCACTTTCCATTCAATAATGATGCAGGATTCTACGGACTGACCCTGTCTCGGCAATAAAATTTCTGTAGCCATGCTGGTTCTCCTTAATTAATTCGTAATGCGTACTTCATGCTGTTTATTTTTCCATGCTCGTTTTTATAACCTGCACATCGGCATGGGTTAATATTTTTTCAAATTCAGGGTTTAATTGAGTATCGGTAATGAGTGTATCCACCCCGTGGAATGGAAGAATTCGGACAAAGCCGGGATTCCCGAACTTACTGGAATCGGAAACCACGATGACTTCGTCGGCTTGGTCGGCCATCTTACGCACCAGATCAGCGCTCTCTAGGACATGCGCGGTAAACCCTTGCTTGACCGAAGCCCCATCAATTCCAATAAAGGTTTTGGATACATGGAATTGATCGATGGTCGATAGAGCCATGGGGCCGACGATCCCCTCTTCCGACGCCCGAAATTCACCGCCGACGAGCGTTACGCGTAGCTGTGAATTCGTGCGGGCGTACGTAAGCAAAAGGGTGTTGTTGGTGACAATATGAATGTCGCGTTTGCCGAGTAGATATTTGGCGATCAGTGCCGTAGTGGTTCCCGCGCTGATAATCACGGTATCGCCATTCTGGATTTGTGCGGCGGCCGCCTTTGCAATAGCCGCCTTCGATTTCCGCCCGCGGCGTGACCGGTCAAGAACGGTAGAATGAAACGCCGGTAAGGCACCGCCGTGGGTGCGCACAAGAACGCCTTCCTCTTCCAACGTAACTAAGTCCGTGCGTACAGTCACAGAGGTAACCCCTAACTGTTTCGCAAGACCAGAAACACTCACGCTCCCGGCTTCCGCCAGCAGTTCGAGAATGGTTTCACGTCGCTCTGGAAATGTTGCGCTCATTTTTACTTATCGCTCTCTATTTGCTTTCTTATTACTTTTGAATTACTTTCTTATCTCCTTTTAATTGCTTTTCTTCAAGCTGTTTTTCAGTTTTTATTTCCCCTCAAAAAAATAAAACCCGCATCTATTCCTAGATGCGGGAGATCCGTAATCCTTATAAACGGAGCAATCCGATTAAACCTGCTTTTGACGGTAGGCTTCCACTTCCCAGTTATCAATAAACTCGCGCTGAGCATCCGTCATATAATTGATCCCACCGAAAGCACCGGCTAGCTGGATCAGCAATGCGCCGTCCTGCGCCAATTCTAAGGCGAGATCGGCATTCTTTTGCGAAGTACCGATACCGTAGATCCGGCCGTCAGTCACCACCACTTTCGGTGCGTAGCCATGCTTGGCGTTAAATGCCGCGACGCTCACTTCATCGAGCGCTCCATCAAAAGGATACGCCTTAGAATAGACAAGATGGTCCGGTGTGATCGGCCCCGGCGAGTAGACAAACGTACCGCTTGAGGCGATGAAGGCCGCATCAGGGCCAAATAACGATTGGATCTGCGCATCGGCTTCTGGCGCATCCGAAATTTCCGGAACGTTCAGATCTAGAGAAATACCCGCGGCCGCATATTCCGACTTCAAGGCATCCATTACCCGGCCATAGAGCGCGTGAATTTCATCCGCGGTATCGGCCGAAATAAAGATGCCGTGGTTTTTAAGAACGAGCAGTGCAGGTTCTTTTCCATGCTCCGCTTGGTAAGCGTGGATACGCTTACGCACTTCCATACAAAGTGTATAACCAGGGTCAATATACTCAACCCACAGCGCATCGGGCCAAAGGCGTTTACAAGCGGCTTCGCCCTCCTTGGCGCAGGTCAATCCATTCACCGCTGCTGGGTGCGTATGCACCACATACTTTGCTTCAAAAACATTATGTAGCGGAGCCTCGACCGATGGACGGCCCGCATCATTTTTAACCGCAGCAGCCATTAGGTTTTTTACTAGCTCCTCACGAGCAGCGGGTTCAGCCGGGGTTTCCGCGGCATAGAGCTCGTTTATTTTTTCGCGATTCATCGCCACGAAAGTCTCCTCTTTCAAGCCAGACAGTGTGGTGCCAGAGGGTTTGACCCATAACGTGGTGTCATTTTTCACGGAGGTATTTCCGCCCCCGCCCTTCACGTAATCATCGCTACCAAAGGCGTGCGATAGCTCAACAATGGTTTGTAGATCTGTCATTTTTTCCTTCTCCTTAAATTTCATCTAAAAAAAACTTTCCAGCATATTTTAACCTCGGAAAGTCCTTTTTATTTAAGCCTATAAAGCCTTAGTTGCGCTTGGAGAGCACCTCGTTTTCGTAGACCTCCATATCGGCGATCCAGTCGGCGCCAACCGGCACGTTTCCTTTTTCGCAAAGCATGTCCCAAACGGCCGCAAACGGCATGGTTTTGAACTCTTCCATCAGACCCAAACGTTGGGCTTTCTTGCCTTCAGCTTCATAGGTTTGGAGTTGCTGGGTCGGGTCGAGTAATGCGTAAAGAATGCCTTTACGTGCCGCGCGGGTCCCGGTGACGTAGGCGCCAATGCGATTGATCGAAGCATCGAAAAAGTCGAGCGCCAGAACCACACGGTCCCAGACATTACCGCGCTGGATTTCAAGGAAGACATTTTTGAGATCATCGTTAAACAACGTGACGTGGTCGGAATCCCAACGAATCGGGCGACTGACGTGCAACATGATTTGATCCATAAACTGGAGGTGGCTCGAAATTTTTCCGTGAATGGTTTCTGTCGGATGGAAGTGACCCATATCCATGCATAATCCCATGTTGCGACTGAGGGCATAATCGGAGCAAAATTCCGCCGAGCTAACGACATATTCCTCTGACCCGATCCCAAAGAGTTTGCTTTCGATGAAATCGACGCACTTGGTCTTATCCACCGAATCGTCGGCCATCACGGCGTCATACGATGCGGCCATACGCGCACGGGGGCTGAACCGATCCGCTGGAATATCCTTATCTCCGTCCGGCGTCCACCAATTCACAAAGCAAGGCGAACCCTGAGCTTCGGCCATGGCCTCAGCAATTTTACGCGAGGCTTTACCGTGCTTAATCCAGAAGGCGCGAATTTCATTGTCGCGGTGCGAAAGCGTGAATCCGTCTTCTGCTTTTGGATGGGAAAAGAACGAAGGGTTAAAGTCGAGATTAATGCCCTCTTCCTTCGCCCAGCCTATCCATTTCGAAAAACCGGCTGGGGTCATTTCATCGCGATCCACATATTCATCGGTTTCACAATAGAGAGCATGCACATTGCACCGTTGGACACCGGGAATCAGCGACATCGCCTTGGAAATATCAGCGCGTGCCTCTTCGCCATTCCGAGCGCGGCCGGGATGATTCCCGGTTGCCATAATCCCCCCACCAGCAAGTCCCTCCGGCTTGGTTTCAAATCCAACCACATCATCCGCCTGCCAACAATGCAGGGAAATAGGAAGCTCCAGCGCCTTTTCAATCGCCGCGTCTACATCGATTCCGAACGCGGCATAGCGCTCTTTTGCCAATTCATATGCTTTAGCTACACTCATGGTATTATCCTTTGGTTTAAAATATGATTTAAGTCCGTAAAAGATACCGCATTGGATACGCCCCCGCCTTGACGATGCCGACTTTTTATAGCACGATCTCGCCATGACTAATCACCCCATACATCCGCACCATCAGCTTAAAAGTAAGGACTTCTTTGAAGACCCGACCCTTCCGCTACAAGTCTATATCCGCGACCCACAACCCGAGTTCCCGTTGCACAGTCATGGGTTCGACGAACTGGTCATCATCCTAAAAGGCACTGCGATCCATGCGGTCGATGGTCAGTTGTTTCCTGTGAAAAGCGGCGACGTCTTCGTGATAGCCCGCAACCGTATGCATCAATACCACGAGATGCACGGACTCGCGCTGGCCAATGTCCTATTCGATGCCAAACTCCTACTTATGGAGCATTGGGACATCCGCGCCCTGCCCGGCTTCCATGCCCTCTTTTCCCTCGAACCCACCTTCCGCGCCTTGCATAATTTCCCAAGCCGACTGCAACTCTCCGAGCGGCAGCTCAATCGTACCCATAAAATGATCCACGATCTCACCCGAGAAACCGAAATGCGAAACCCCGGCTACCGCGTCATGGCCAAGGGTCTATTCATGCAACTCGCCGTCCAACTCTCGCGCTGCTATTCCGAAGAACCCACCGATGAATCGATCGACCTGCTACGGCTTGGAGATGCCATTGCACATATCGAAACCCACTATTCAGAAAAGATCACCCTAGAGGAACTCGCCCAAAAATCGCACCTCTCCAAGCGCCACTTCCTACGCATCTTCCACGATTGCATCGGCCGATCCCCCATCGACCATCTTATGCACGTCCGCATCCAAAAAGCCGCCGATCTACTCCGGCATACCGGCCGTACGATCACCGAAATTGCCTTCGACTGCGGCTTCTCCGACAGTAACTATTTCACCCGTTGCTTTCGTAAAACGACCGGCGAAACCCCACGGCAATACCGATATGAACTTCGCCAAACTCCGCTTATTTCTGAACCGTTCCTTTAAACTGCGGATGAAACCGCTGCTTTGAGGTGTTCCAATACCTCGTCGGGTACGCGTAATTGACCGAAGCCCGTTCCAATTTTTAAATCGGGAGTATTCCCGCCATGAAAATCGGTTCCACCGGTACAGACCAAATCGAGTTCCGCAGCCCATTTCATAAATTTTTTCCGGTTGTCGGGGCGGTGTTCGGCATAGTAGGTCTCGATGCCGCCGAGGCCCTGCTCCTTCAGTTCGCCGATTAGAAGGCGAAGCTTCGGGTCGGATAGATGAATCGTGGCAGGATGCGCCAAGGCGGAAACCCCGCCTGCGGCGTGAATCATATTAATGCATTCCTTAGAGGAATAGTGATAGCGATCCACATAACCCGGCCGGCCTTTTCCCAGCAATCGATCAAACGCCGTTTTTTTGGTTTTAACATGGCCTCGCTCCACCCATGCACCGGCTATGTGCGGGCGACCCACCACATCGCCCCCCGCTTGCTCTTCAATATCTTCCCATAATAATGGGAACCCTAACTGGTTGAGTTTTTTTAAAATTTCGCGATTCCGTTCACCACGGCTGGTTTGAACCTTTGCGATTTTTTCCAGCAAGACCGGATCGGCGTGGTCAATAAAATAGCCCAGAATATGCATGGTTCCCTGATCGCATTCCGCACTCAGTTCGATGCCCGAAATGGCCTCAACCGATGTAACTTCGGCGGCGGCCAGTAACTTCGGAATACCGCCCACCGTATCGTGATCCGTCAGCGCCAAGGCGCAGACGCCCCGCTCTTCCGCCATAGCCACCAATTCGGCCGGGGTGTTGGTGCCATCGGAATAGATGGAGTGCGTATGCAGATCAATCATATCTAAAAACCTTGTGTCATTTAGACGAAGTATAAAGGCAACCCCAAGCAACACCAGACAGAGATGGACTTAAAAATCTGTATCCGCGGCTTGATGGATTTCCGCGGCGGCGCTAGCCAAAGGGTTGGATGATTTCCACGTCGGGAAAGGCGGCGGCGACGGTCGCTTGGGTTTTTTCAAGGAAGAGGAGTTTAATATTAGGTCCGGCATCAATGGTGAGATAGACCTCCAGGCCATCGGCTCGAACGCGCTGCACCGTATGGATTTGCTCGAGGGTATCGGGCTGGAGATAGATAAGCGGCGGCCAGGCGGCCATCATAGTTGCGTGCATAGAAAGTGCGTTGTGTTCGGCGGTTTTCCCAAGCGTTGTAAAATCCTGAGTATCAATAGCCGTGCGAAGGGTTGCAAGGTCAGCTTCGGCCTGCGCTGGCCAGCTTTTATAAAGCTCCGAGGTTGCGACGGTGCGATTCATACCCTCGCGTGAACCAATCGGTTTTTGGGCTTCTGAAATTTTGAGGATGCCGATGCGAAACTCGGGCCAAATTTGAGCCATGGGCTCGGCAAAAGAGTCGGAACCATCGGGATTCGTACCGGCGTTCCACTGGACAAACCCATCAAAGATGGAACGTGCCGCACTGCCGCTTCCCAAACGAGCCAGCATCGAAAGTCGCTGACCATCGAGTTCCCACCCTGCCCAATTGTTCAACGCCATGACTAAGGCGGCAAATCCCGAGGCCGATGAAGCCAGCCCTGCGGCCGTTGGAATATTATTTTGGGTGCGGACTTCGAAATAGGTATTCCCCAGCAGAGGACGGAATCCATCGAGAAACTCCAGCGTGCGAACTACGAAGGGCTCGTTGACTGCCATCTCGCTCCCATTCAACATGACCCTATCTTGATTTCCTTGGCGAATTTCAGTGTGCGTGCCGAGGTGACCCAGAGAGATCGAGAGGCTGGAATTGACGGGCAGATTAAGAGCAACCGCCCGCTTTCCCCAGTATTTGCAGAGCGCAATATTGGAGGCGGCAAAGGCCGTACCGCATTCCTTTAGGTTGGATCGGGTGCCGTTGAGAATGTTTTTTATAAATAGAGATTGTATGTCGCGCATGAATTCCTTGTGATGTTGCCTTTTAAGAATTGGTACATTTTCATATGAAAAAAAGCAATGTCACACTTATCGCCACTGCCCTGATCGCCTTCCACGTGGTGGTTTTTTTCCTCCTCATCGGCTCCCGAGATAAGCCGCCAAAGCGTGTGCCAGCCGCATCACCGACTCCGTCTCCCACTCAGCCTGCCCCCGCATCGGAAGCGCTGGCCGACTTTGCAATTCCCGAGGTGGCGATTCCGGTCGAGGTGGTCGAGATGGTGCCGGCACAGCGGCGCGAAACCATTGCCGTTCCCGGTTCACGAGTAGGCTATCTACGCTCCGACCGCCCTAATCGGCGCACCTCCAAGGTCTACCCCAACCTCGTCGGAGATCCTTATCAAAGCGCCATTGTAGTTGATGCACGTACGGGGAAAATCCTGCATGAAAATCGAGCAAACGCCTATGCCTATCCCGCCAGCGTGACCAAATTAATGACTATGCTAATTACACTGGAACAGATTGATGCGGGTACGATTAGTTTGGACGATAAGGTGGCTATTACCAAGGAAGGCCTCGGTGTCGGGGGATCACAAGTCTATCTCGATGCGCGCGAATCCGGCGCGTTTACGGTGGATGACTTGCTCAATGCGGTCATGATTCATTCGGCCTGCGATGCCGCCCGCGTGCTGGGGATTCATGTGGCCGGAAGCAAAGAAGCCTTCATTGATATGATGAATCAAAAGGCGAGAGAGCTGGGGATGAATTCGACCGTATATCATACCGAACATGGCCTGCCTCCCGGGAAAGGAAAACAACCCGATATCAGCACCGCCTACGATGTGGCCATTCTGAGTCTCGCTTGCCTGCGTCACCCCGAAACCCTGCGGTACACGAGCACGAAGTTGGCCTATCTGCCACTCTCCTCAATCCGCAAGGAAAAATTTATGCTCGCCAACCGCAATGCCTTGGTTGGCAAGGCTCCTTATCCGGGGTGCGATGGGCTAAAAACCGGGTATCATAAAATTGGCGGCTGGTCGCTCGCCGCCACGGCCGAACGAAACGGTCAGCGCGTCGTTTCCGTCGTGCTTGGTAGCCCCAATAAAAACATCCGCAATGCTACCACTCGCACGTGGCTTGATAAGGGGTTTAAAGCGCTAGGGGACTAGGTTTTTTTCATATAAAATGCAACGCCATAGGCTTGACCTAAGCGAGGTTTCTGCGTAGTTTTTGCGACCTTTACCCAAAACGGGCCTAAACACAGGAGTTAAAGGATTTATGAAAGTTTCAGTCAAAGATTCAGGCGTTTGTCGCAAAACCATAAGCATTGAGATTCCAGCGGATACCCTCGGCGAGGAACGCGCAGAAACCCTCAAGGTCTACGCAAAACATTCCAGCATCCCCGGGTTCCGTAAAGGTAAGGCCCCTAAGCATGTGGTGGCTAAAAATATTCTAACGAAATCAATAAAGACCTTGAGGAACGAATGGTTCCCAAATTTTACCATGAAGCGTTGCAGGAGTCCGACCTCAAGGTCGTTACCGTGATCGATGTTTCCGAGGCGAAGATTATAGAAGACCAACCGCTGGCCTTTGAAGTAACCGTCGATGTGGAGCCGGAGTTTAAACTTCCGAAATACACGGATATTCCGATCAAAGAAGATAAAGAAGCGGTTTCGGATGCACAAGTTCAGGAGCAGATTGATTCGATTCGCGGTCCACATGCAAACTTTGAAGAGGCTGAAGGAAAAGCTGTGGCGGCCGGCGATATGGCGGAACTGACCTATGAAGCCAGCGTTAACGGAACATCGCTTGAAGAGGTTGCTCCCGAAGCTAAAGGCATCGGGAAAGGCGAGGGATATTGGGTTTCCGCCGATGATCAAGCTTTTCTGCCGGGTATGGGCGAAGCTCTTGTTGGCTTAAGCGCGGGCGATAAAAAGGACGTAGAGATCAATTTTCCAGATAATTTTATGGTTAAGGAACTGGCGGGCATTAAGGCGCTCTACAGCGTTGAGGTTACGGCCGTACAAGTTCGCACCCTTCCGGAAATTGACGAAGAGTTTCTGAAGCGCTTACAGGTGGAGTCGGAAGAGGCTTTACGTTCGCAAATTCGAGAGCAACTGGAACTACAAGCTGAAAATAAAGCGCTGGGTGCCAAGCATGAACAATTGGTTAAATATCTAGTCAAAAAAACGAAGCTGGATGTACCTGAAAGCATTGTACAGCAGCAGACCCGCGATACGATGTATGACATTGCCCAACGACGGATGATGATGGGGGTAACGCAGGATCAAATCGGCGAACAGCAAGAAGATATCTTAAAGGAAGCTCAGGAACGCGCCCTTGAAAATGTCAAATTGCGCTACATTGGCCTTAGAATTGCTACTGAGTTAAAGTTTGAATCTAGTGTTGCCGAGGTCGATGAAGAAATTGCATCGATGGCCATTCGTCAGCAAAAGGATGCACGTACACTCCGTAAGGAGATGGAAGAGAATGATACGATCAGTAGTGTGGCCGAGCAAATTCGCTTTAATAAAGCGCTCAACTACATGCTAGAGAACGCAAAAATTAAGTAGCCTTACCTTTACGAAATGGAGTTTTAAATGAACGAAATGGCACAGATGCTAGTTCCAATGGTCGTCGAACAAACCGGACGTGGTGAACGCTCATACGATATTTATTCACGCTTGCTCAAGGAGCGCATCATCTTCATGGGCACCGCCATCGACGACAATGTCGCTAATCTCGTCATTGCGCAGTTGCTCTTCCTCCAGAGCGAGGATCCTGAAAAGGATATCAGCATCTACATCAATTCGCCGGGCGGGGTCGTTACGGCCGGTCTAGCGATCTACGATACGATGCAATTCCTAAAGTGCGATATCACGACCTACTGCGTGGGTCAGGCTGCCAGCATGGGTGCCGTGCTATTGGCCGCAGGAGCCAAAGGCAAACGCTTTTCCTTGCCCAACGCGCGAATCATGATCCACCAACCGCTCGGCGGCGCACAAGGGCAAGCGACCGATATCAATATTCAGGCGCAGGAAATCATGCGCATCAAACGTATCCTCAACGGCATCTTGGCCGACCATTCTGGCCGGAGTATTGATGAACTTGAAAAGGATACGGATCGCGATAACTTTATGTCCGCCACTCAGGCTGCTGAATACGGCCTGATTGACGAAGTGATCACTCACGCGAAATAAATTCGAGGTAAACCGATGGCTGATAAACCTAAAGCAACCGAATGCTCTTGTTGTGGAAAGAGCGAGAAAGATGTAAAACGACTCATTGCCGGTCCGGGCGTGTTCATTTGTGATGAATGCGTCGGTCTATGTGATTCGCTGCTCGGTCATCAAAAGTCAGAACGCAACGATGAGCCCACTACGTCCATGGAAATCGGCGTACTTAGCCCACATGAAATCAAGGCCCAGCTCGATGAGTATGTGATCGGACAAGATAACGCCAAGAAAGTGCTCTGCGTTGCCGTTCACAACCACTACAAACGAATGTTTGCACAGCTCGAAGAGGATGGCGTCGAACTCGATAAAAGCAATGTCCTACTTCTTGGCCCGACCGGTAGCGGAAAAACGTTGCTGGCCAAGACACTCGCGCGGACGCTCAATGTTCCCTATGCCATCACCGATGCCACAACGGTTACCGAAGCGGGGTATGTGGGTGAAGATGTGGAAAATATCCTGCTCCAGCTGTTGCAGTCCGCCGATTATGATGTCGAACGCGCCCAGCGGGGTATTATTTATATCGACGAAATCGACAAGATTGGCCGCCGTACCGACAATGCCTCACTCACGCGCGACGTTTCCGGCGAAGGCGTACAGCAAGCCTTGCTTAAGATCATCGAAGGTACCGTTTCACGCGTTCCTCCGAAAGGCGGGCGCAAGCACCCACAGCAGGAATATATCGAGATCGATACTTCTAATATCCTCTTTATCTGCGGCGGTGCCTTCGTCGGTATGGAGGAGATCATCAAGAAGCGGGTTGATAAAAAATCAATTGGATTTGGAACCAGCGAAAAGAAAGAACTCTCCCCTAATTTCGTTACGATGAATGTCGAATCTGAGGATTTACTCAAATTCGGCCTGATCCCCGAATTTATTGGGCGCCTTCCTGTGGTCACCATGCTTCACGAACTGACCGAAGAGGAAATGGTCCAAATTCTGACCGAACCCAAAAATGCGATGGTCAAACAATACAAGAAACTGCTCTCCATGGATGGGGTTGAACTTGAGTTTGAGGACGCTGCTCTCAAGGCGTTGGCCGCTATGGCTATCAAACGAAAGACGGGCGCGCGCGGCCTCCGGGCCATCATCGAACATCTAATGCTCGATGTAATGTATGAAATCCCTATGCGTAACGACGTCACGCACTCCGTCATCACCCGCGATATGGTCGAGCACGGTCTTCATCCGCTTGAAGGTCTGAAGATTAAGGATTCTAGTTCAGAGAAAAAGTCGGCCTAATTAAGGTCTTCCTGCTAGTGAATCTACTGTGGGATAAACCTAAACGTACGGTATTAAACTAGTACACAGTCATTAATTTACTATCGGGTATAGTTTTTTGAGTTTAATGCGGGCGTCACTGGTTTTGAACCGCCAGTTCATCGGAGATGCACTGTTGTTTCTCACTTTTTGCCACGTATCAACTTCTCGCTCAATGGTTGAAGTATCCATGATACGTCTGTTCA
>JAJRRI010000079.1 GCA_024279685.1 Verrucomicrobiota bacterium
CCATGACAGGGTTCGCCTCGATATTGGGTATTGGAATCGGGGTATCCGCCCCGACTTATCAAGAGATATATGGCGGCGCATGGGATCACCACGCTCGCTCGGTGGAGCCTTAACTACCACATGTAGTATGGTGGTGAGTCAGCCGGATAGGCATGGAATCATTCGAGGTGTCACTCACTTCAAAAGGTGGGTGATCCCGCTCGACTCGCACACGTTCATTTTTGAATGATGTGCTACGCAATCATCCCCTCCCCTTTTTCCTTACGGAGGATATGATTTTAGGGTGAAATGGAGGGTGGAGCTAAAGAGATAGAATAAATTCTAAGCTTCATTGGCGTCTCTTTTGTGGCTGACTCTTTTCCTTAATAGATCCCTTTTTGAGCGCCCATTAAATTGGGGTTACTTTAGAAATTTCGGAGCCGATGTATCGCTTAGCTTGCATTGGCTCCCGCGCTTCGCGCATAGTGTCCGGCATTCGCTTCTGGTGGATAACCTTGGGGCACAAACTTCCACGCCATGCTTGGCCTGAAGCCTCCTGAACGCACTGTATCCACCGGAATCGCCGTACACGGGTAGATTAAAGCAGGAGTTTTAAAGATGAGTTTTGAAAAAGGATCGCTGAGTTTCCGTATGTTTTTTGCACAACGGGATTTTGTGGAAGAGGATATTAATAAATTCGCGGCGGCGGCCTTCCCGCCGTTAAACACGCTGGCCGAAGAGGAAATCCATGGCTGGGTGGCGGGGCGGCATATTTTGGACCGTAATATTACGGAAGAAACCGCCTATCTCGGTGGCTACCTACGCCTTACACTGACCCAAGCAAAGAAGACGGTTCCCGCCTCTCTGCTTGCGGCCGAATGCGCCATCGAGGAAATGGCCACGATGGAGGCGGAGGATAAGCAATACCTCAACCAGCAAGCTCGTTCAGAAATCAAAAAAAGCATCAAGGAACGCTTGTTACCCGACATGCCGCCACAGCTCAAGGGCATGGACTTTGTCTTCGACGAGCGTTCGCATATGATCTACTGCACTGCGACCTCCGAAAAACAGCTCGATGCCTTTGTCCTGAGCCTCATGCAGACGACGGGCGTCGTCGCCCAAGTGGCCGACCCCGAAAACATTGCCTCAAAAACGGAAGGCATTGATGTCGCCAGTTGGTCCCCCTCCAGTTTTTCCGATGAGCTTGAGGATGGCATGGTTGACGGTACCGCCGGCCGCGAATTTTTAATGTGGCTTTGGTATGGCTCCGAAAGGCGGGGCGGGCTGAAAAATATTCCCGAGGTGGGCGAGATCGCCTATATGGTAGAAGGGCCGCTTACCTTCGTGATGGAAGGAAAGGGTGCACACGAGATCACGCTGAAGAAAGGCGAGCCGATGCTCAGCCCGGAAACTAAAACCGCCCTGCTCAGCGGCAAGAAGCTGAAGAAGGCTAAGTTGCAATTCGTACGAGGCGAGGAGGCTTGGAGTTTCACGTTCGATGCCGATGAGTTTATCTTCCGGAGCCTTAAGTTACCGCAGACCGAAACCTTCGACCGCGTGGGTAAATTCCAAGAACGCATGGTTCTTCTCGAAACGTTCCGCGAAATATTTTTCCACCTCTTCCGCGAATTCGTGAAAGAGCGCAACGACACTCGTGCATGGAGCGAAACCAAAGCCTCCATGCGGAAGTGGGTCGCCGACCGGTCGACCATGGCATAGAGCCTTATCGCACGAATGGACGCAACCTGCCCCGGATTTTTTAACCCCCCGCATATGATTGGACCCCGATTTTCAGCTGCAGCCGAGACCTACGATCTCCACGCCCGCCCCCAGCTGGCGCTGGCCCAATCCGTCGTCTCCATCCTCCCCGAAAAGGTTCCCGAAAAAATTCTTGAACTCGGAGTCGGTACCGGACAATTAACCCGCCTACTGGTCGCCCGTTTTCCAAATACGCCCATCGATGCGATCGATGTCGCTGAAAAGATGATTGAGCACAGCCGCGCCAAATTTAGCCACCTCCCGCAAATCAACTGGATCCTCGGCGATGCACAAACCTACGGGAGCGGTGAGCGCTACCCGCTCATCGTCTCCAGCTCGGCACTCCACTGGGTTTCCGATCTCCGTGCGACCTTTGAAAATATTTTCCAGAATCTGAAACCCCACGGCACCCTCGCCCTCGGCATGATGTTGCAAGGCACCCTTAAAGAATTACATGAGCTACGCCAAGCTATCGCCCCGGAAAAAACACCAACGATCTCCCTTCCAGCCTACGCAGAAATCCAAGCACTTCTCCAGGCGGCCGGGTTCCGGTTAGAACGGCAAACACACGACGAAGAGCAAGTTCTCTACCCCGACGCCAAAGCCTTCCTCCGCGCCATTCACGAACAAGGCGTCACGGGAGGAAAGGTAAGTGCAGGCAACGCCCCGCTCACTCGTACCGAACTCAGCCGCCTCGTGGTCGACTATCAGGAAGCCTACGCGTCCGACGGCGGCGTCCACGCCACCTACGAAACCGCCACCTTCCTTCTGACCAAACGAGAGTCCAAGCGAACCCCTCCACGCGGGTTGCAGGGATGTTCGTGCTGAGCTTTCGAACAAGTGCAGGGTCACTCGATATAATCCCATCGACCCCCAGATCGATAACGTCCAGAATTTCTAGGCCATTGACCGTCCAAACCACCCACTTCAAATCCAAGCTCTGGAGCACCAACATCGGATGTGATGTCCATGGCTTGGAGCAGATCCACAAAGGCTTGCGGCGTTCCGGATTTTCGTTCAAAGAGAGGCATGGCGAAAGGCAGAATACACTGGAGGGCTTCGGTAAGCGGAGGAACAGGTTCCTCTATTTCCTTTGAATCAGCCGAACGCAATAACGACGGTTATGCTGATCTTCTAGCCACCAGTTTTCCTTTTAAAAGGACATCTCCCGGTGGCCGGCGATCAATAATCGCTTGAAACGCTAGCTTACTCATCTCATGATAGGGTTGCCGCATGGTGGTGATCGGGGGCAGGAACTGATCGGCGGCTGGAATATCATCGAATCCGGTGACGGGGAGCCATCGGCCCATGTCGTGCATGGCGTGCAATGCGCCCATGGCAATTTTATCGGTGGCGCATACAATGACTTCAGCAGACACGTCCGAATTCAAAATAGCCTTTGTCTCATTCAATCCGACTTCAAACGCCTCGCGGGTAGACATAATACTACGAAATTTAAATCCGGCGCGGGTAGCCGCCTGCTCCAAAGCTTGCTTGCGCAATTGATGTGCCGGTACATCCTCCCGCAAGAAGATCAAATTTGTGTAGGATAAATGAGCGAGATGCTGGAGAAGCTGATCAGCGGCATCTTCTTCATCAATCGCAATCCGAACACTATTTTCCTGTACATTACCGTGTCCAATTCGAACGATCGGCATCCTCTCAAAAGTCTGACACCACTCGGCCCAGGCATCGGAACCCAAAATAATCAAACCATCGATAGAATGCTTATGTAGTGGGGCAAGGTCACTCGGCTGCGGAATTCGCTGTTTAAACCCAGCAAGGATTAGAGAAAAATCATGTTCATGAGCTTGAGCTTGAAGACCTTCAATCAACGCCCCGAAAAAAGGATTTTTAAAATCATATACCACGACCCCAATGGTTCGGCTGGGCATCCCTTTAAGTACAAGTGCCGCCGCATTAGGCACATAGCCCATTTCCTTGGCCGCCTTCTGCACGCGTTCAATCGTCTTTTCTGTAATGCCAACCTGCCGTGCCTTACCTGAGAGCACGCGCGACACCAATGTCTTCGATACGCCGAGATGTTCTGCAATCTGTTTTTGATTTACTGCCATGGGCTCACCTTAATAAAAGCATATTAAAAATACGATATATCCTCATGGGGTTGATCTTGAATTTTCAAATTCTATTCTCGATAGAGTCTTCCTTAGCAGGAAGAAGTAAATCCTATTATAGAGTTATTTTTAAGACTCCATTGGGTCATTTTTTTACTCTGTTTATTCATCGAACCCCCTCTCAGAATACGCCATCCGCATCGCCTGCAAACGGCACCCGTTACGCTTCGGAAAAAAGACCCCTCCGCTGATCTTTTTTAACCCTTTTGATTCATCGAGAACGAACACGATGGGGCGGGTGCCTTTACCTTATTCCTCCGAAGCAGAGTCGGTCTCGGAAATTTCGGCGGCGGGAGCCTCCGTGATTTCGGGCACCTCCTCTTCCGGATCGAGGACGGCGGCGGAAACGAGCTTGTCGCCTTTCTTTAAGTTGAAAAGACGGACCCCCTGCGTATTGCGGCCGATGATGCGCAGATCACTCGCGCCAATACAGATCATCTGACCTGCTTCCGAGATAAGCATCAATCGATGCTCATCGGTGACCGCATGCGCACTAACCACCTTCCCGTTGCGATCGGTGGTCTGGATGCTGATGATTCCTTTTCCACCGCGGCTTTGCGTGCGGTATTCATCGAAGCTGGTCCGTTTGCCGTAGCCGTTCTCGGTGATGGCCATCATGGTGGATTCCGTATCGACAATTTCGATGGTCACCACTTCATCCTCACCGGTGAGGGTTACCCCTTTCACACCACGTGAAACTCGACCCAGCGGGCGAGCGTCAGTTTCCTTGAAGCGGATGGCCTTGCCGTTCTTCATACTGAGGATGATTTGATCGTTTCCGTTGGTCAGCTGAACGCCGATTAACGAATCACCTTCGTCGATATTAATGGCTTTCACGCCAGCGACCCGAACATTTTTATAGGCGGCCAAGACGGTCTTCTTAATGATGCCGTTTTGGGTGGCCATGATCAGGTTGTGGTTGTGGTCATCGAGCTCGCGGACACAGAGAATGGCGGCGAGTTTCTCGTCCTGCGCCATTTGTAGTACGTTGGCGAGCGAGCGGCCACGACTCTGGCGGGAACCTTCTGGCACATAATACGCCTTGAGCCAGTACATCCGCCCAGCTTCGGTGAAGCAGAGCAGGTAGTCGTGCGTCGAAGCGGAGAAGATGTGTTCCACCAAATCTTCGTCCTTCGTATTCATCCCAATCACACCTTTACCGCCACGGCGTTGCTGACGGTAGGTATCGGTCGGCACCCGCTTGATGTAGCCGGTGTTGGAGAGCGTGATTACACACGGTTCGTCGGCGATCAAATCTTCGATATTAATCTCACCTTCGTCGACGCGTAAGTCGGTGCGGCGAATCTCGCCATACTTGGCGCGAATTTGCTCGAGGTCTTCTTTCATGACCGCATAGATTTTTACGGGATGATCGAGCAAGTCCTGCAAATATTCCATCAGCTTCTTCAGCTCGGCATACTCCGCTTCGACCTTATCGCGCTCCAGTCCAGTCAACTGGTAGAGGCGCATTTCGAGGATGGCCTTGGCTTGAATTTCGGAGAACTTAAATTTTTCAATCAAACGCTCTTGGGCTTCGTCGCGGTTTTTCGAGTCGCGGATAATCCGAACCACTTCGTCCATGTTATCCATCGCCAGCAGATAGCCTTCGAGGATATGGGCCCGCGCGGCGGCTTTCTGCAAGTCGAACCGGGTGCGACGGGTAATCACTTCGAAACGGTGCTCGATGAAACAACCCAGTACTTCCTTCAGGTTCATCACACGGGGTTTGCCTTTGTCGATGGCGAGCATGATGGAGCCGAAGGTGGATTCGAGCTGCGTGTGCTTATAAATATTATTGAGTAGCACGTTCGGCACGGCATTGCGTTTGAGCTCAATGACGAGGCGGATGCCCTCTTTGCCGGACTCATCGCGAATGTCCGAGATCCCTTCGAGCTTCTTGTCGCGAACCAGGTGCACCATCTTATTGATCAGCAGGGTCTTGTTTAGCGCGTAAGGAATCTCGGTGATGATGATGCGGGCCTTGCCGTTATCATCTTCCTCGATATCGGCCTTGCCGCGCATCTTAATTTTACCGCGGCCGGTGGTGTAGAAATCGCGCACAGCTTTAAGACCATAGACCGAGCCGCCGGTTGGGAAGTCGGGCCCTTTGATCAGCTCGCACAAATCTTCGATAGAGGCTTCTGGATTGTCGATCAACAGGATCGTTCCGTCAATCACTTCGCCGAGGTTATGCGGCGGAATATTGGTGGCCATGCCGACGGCAATACCGGTCGATCCGTTGACCAGTAGGTTGGGGACACGAGCGGGAAGTACCGTCGGCTCCATCAGCGATTCGTCAAAGTTTGGGCGCATATCGACGGTGTCTTTGTCGATATCGGCCAGCATCTCCTCAGCCAGCGGACGGAGACGACACTCGGTGTACCGATAGGCCGCCGCGCGGTCGCCGTCGATTGAACCAAAGTTACCTTGGCCATCAATCAGCATGCCGCGCATGGCGAAATCCTGCGCCATACGCACCATCGTGTCGTAGACGGCGGTGTCGCCGTGCGGATGGTAGTTACCGATGACTTCGCCGACGACCTTCGCGCATTTTACATAGGCTTTACTATGCGTCCAGCCGCGCTCTTTCATGGCGTAGAGGATGCGGCGGTTGCCCGGCTTCATGCCGTCGCGTACATCCGGCAGCGCGCGGCCCACAATCACCGACATCGAATAATCGATATAGGCCCGCTGCATTTCGTCTTCAATATTAATTAGGTCAATGCGTTCGTTTGTATTTTCCATATTTTCCCTTTCGAAAGAGGTGTAACCACAATTAGATATCGAGGTTGGTGACGTTCAGGGCATTTTCCTGAATGAAAGCGCGGCGCGGTTCAACTTCGTCACCCATAAGAATGGTGAACATTTCATCCGCCTTAACGGCATCGTCGAGCACCACACGGGTGAGGCGGCGGACTTCGGGATCGAGCGTGGTTTCCCAGAGTTGCTGGGGGTTCATTTCTCCCAGTCCTTTATAGCGCTGAATGGTCATCCCTTTTTTACCCGCAATTCGGATGGCTTGCGCCAGTCCCATCAGCGAGTTGACCGGAGTTTTTGAGCCTTTGTCATCGAGATTAAATATCGGCTCTTCAGATCCCGCGACCTGGCTGAAGGGGAATCCACTTTCTTCCAGTTTATCGATCACCTCTTTCAGCTTCCGAGAGAAGAACAGTTCTTTATAGCGAACGGCTGGAGGGGCGGGAACTTCTTCCTCCACCTCGGCGGTTTCTTCTTCGCCAGCGGCGGATTCAGTTTCGTCCTCGACCTGTTCAACCGGCGCAGGCTCCTCTTCAACCGCCGGGGCGGCCAACGCATTGGCTGCTTCAACTTCGGTGAACAGGGCTTGGAGCGCAAGCTCATCGGATAGGAGTCGAATATCGAGGTCGGCGGTGATTTCGTTGAGATAGGCGCAATAGAGCGGGAATGTTCCGGTTTCGGGGTCGCGATGGGCTAGATATTTTTTCAGCGGAATCCCGTGGCGGCGAAGTTTGTCGGCAATGTCTTCTATTGCGACAATTTTTTCGAGCAAGTCGCGCAAGCCTTGGGTATCGAGCAACACGGTGCCATCGAGTTTTTCGAGCAGCATGCCGTCGGCACCCAGGTTAAGTAAAATCTCGGTGAGGTGCGCGTCGGACTCGACATATTCTTCGCGTTTGCGGCGCGTCACTTTATAGAGCGGCGGCTGGGCGATATAAATATAGCCGTGCTCGATGAGTTGTGGCATCTGGCGATAGAAGAAGGTCAGCAAGAGCGTGCGGATGTGCGCACCGTCGACATCGGCGTCGGTCATGATAATGATTTTGTGATAGCGCGCCTTTTCGATTTTAAAATCGTCGCGGCCGATGCCGGTTCCGATGGCGGTGATCATGGTGCGTATTTCGTCGTTGGCCAGCACCTTGTCGAGGCGGGCTTTCTGGACGTTAATTACTTTACCTTTCACCGGTAGAATCGCTTGATATTCACGCTCGCGGCCTTGCTTCGCCGATCCACCGGCGGAGTCCCCTTCCACAATGAAGAGCTCGGTACGGGACGGGTCGCGGCTAGAGCAATCGGCCAATTTTCCGGGGAGGCCTCCGCTTTCGAGGCCGCCTTTTTTACGGGCGAGGTCGCGTGCCTTACGCGCCGCGCTGCGGGCTTGCGCGGCAACGACCGCCTTCTCGATAATTGTGCGGGCCACTTTTGGATTTTCTTCAAAGTAGGTGCCGAGCTCGTCGTTGACGATCTGTTGAACAATGCCTTCCACTTCGCCGTTTCCGAGTTTGGTTTTGGTTTGTCCTTCAAACTGCGGGTCGGGGATTTTTACGCTGAGCACGCACGTGATGCCTTCGCGGATATCGTCGCCGCCCATCCCGTCTTGTTCGTCTCGGATCAGCTTGTTGTTTTTGGCGTAGGCATTCACCGTACGAGTGAGGGCCGAACGGAAACCGGAAAGGTGCGTGCCGCCCTCAATGGTGTTTATATTGTTGGCGAAGGTGAAG
The DNA here is from genome assembly GCA_024279685.1 of Verrucomicrobiota bacterium. Classification (GTDB taxonomy): domain Bacteria; phylum Verrucomicrobiota; class Kiritimatiellia; order Kiritimatiellales; family Pontiellaceae; genus Pontiella. The sequence continues at coordinate 8,351 of JAJRRI010000079.1, forward strand.
ATCGTTTCGCTATAGGCCTCGGTGTACTGCATCGCAATTTCGACGATCACGTCTTCTTTTTCACGTTCGAAATAAATCACATCGGAATGCATCGGCGATTTGTTGCGGTTGAGATGCTCCACAAATTCCTGAATTCCGCCGTCATACTTAAAGGTCTCCGTGCGGCCGGAGGAATCTTCTTTCAGCGTGATCTTGGTGCCCCGATTGAGGAAGGCCATCTCGCGCAAGCGCGACGTCAGCGTATCCCACTGGAAGCCGCCGTCGTGCGAGAAGATACTATGGTCGGGCATGAAGGTGACCTTCGTGCCGGTCTCGGTGGTGGAGCCAATGGTTACCAATTCGGTGGTTTCCACCCCGCATTCGAAGCGCTGGTGATGAATATGGCCATCGCGCTTTACCTCAACTTCAAGCCATTCCGAGAGCGCATTCACGCAGGAAACACCCACGCCGTGCAGTCCGCCGGATACTTTATAGGTGTCGGAGTCAAATTTTCCGCCCGCATGCAAAACGGTCAGCACCACGGTCACCGCCGGTTTGCCCTCGGTCGGGTGTATGTCGACCGGAATTCCGCGGCCATCGTCCGTGACCGAGAGCGAACCATCCTCATTGATACAAATGTCAATATTCGAGCAGTAGCCCGCCAGCGATTCGTCGATCGAGTTATCGACCACCTCATAAACACAGTGGTGATACCCGCGAGCGCCCGTGTCGCCGATGTACATGGCCGGGCGTTTTCGGACGGCTTCGATGCCCTCTAAAACTTGAATATGATCGGCCCCATAGCCTGAGGCATCGGGGTTATCGGCGGCTCGGTCGAGCGTGGCTTCTTCGGCATTAAGATTGGGTTTTTCGTCAGACATGGGCGTCCATTTCCTTTCGGTGAAATTAATCCGATGAATGTAACAGAACGGCCGCTCCTATAGCAATGGGAGAAGACCTTAAAATAAAGAATTTTAACCTAAAAAAGAGGGGTTATTCCACGAAAAAAGCAGCCTCGCGGAGGAGACTGCTTTTCGTGGGAATTTGTACCTCCCTCTAGCGCTCGGAAACCGGCGTGTAAGAACGGAGGTTTTCGCCGGTGTAGACCTGGCGTGGGCGACAAATCCGCTGATTCTGGCTGAGCATTTCCCGCCAGTTGGAGATCCATCCAGGCATGCGACCAATCGCGAACATGACGGTGAACATATTCACGGGAATACCGATGGCGCGGAGTAGGATGCCGCTGTAGAAGTCGACATTCGGATAGAGGTTGCGCGAGACGAAATATTCGTCGTTCAAGGCGACCTGTTCGAGCTCTTTGGCAATATCCAACAACGGATCGTCGATATCTAACGCTTCCAGCACACGATCCACATGCCCCTTCAGGATCTTGGCACGTGGATCAAAGCTTTTGTAGACACGATGACCAAAGCCCATCAATTTCGTGTCGTTATTTTTATCTTTTGCCGCATCCACATAGTCACTGAGCGCGATTCCGTTCGAGTGAATATCCTCAAGCATATCAATTACTGCAGCATTGGCTCCGCCATGCAGCGGCCCCCACAATGCACCGACACCTGCGGCGACGGAGCTGAATAGGTTGGCGCGCGAGCTACCGACCATACGCACGGTCGAGGTGGAACAGTTTTGTTCATGATCCGCATGCAGAATGAAGAACAGATCAATGGCCGCTTCCACTTCCGGGATGATTTTATACTCCTCGAAAGGCTTTGAGAACATCATGTGCAAAAAGTTTCCACTGTAGCTTAACTTGGGATTCGGCGGCATGTAAGCCTGCCCGACTGAGGTACGGTAGCTCCATGCAGCAATCGTCCGGACTTTAGAAATAATCTTGCTCACGACTAGATCAAAGGCTTCGCCCTCGTGCTCGGTGGTCAACAGTTCGGTGTTGTAGCACGCCAGTGTGTTGAGCATCGACGAAAGGATCGCCATGGGCGGGGCATCGGCGGGAAACCCATCGAAGTGGCTGTTCATCGAATGGTGCAGTCCCGCTTCGGCTGAAATACCACGCTCGAACACGTCTAATTCGCTCTGACTCGGCAAATGACCGTTAAGGATTAGAAAAGCACTTTCCATGAAGGTGGATTTTTGGGCCAGTTCTTCAATAGAATATCCCCGATAGCGCAGGATGCCCTTATCGCCATCGATATAGGTGATGTCGGAGGTGCAGGAACCGGTGTTTCCATAGCCTGGGTCCAGCGTAATCATTCCCGTCTTGGCTCGTAGTTGCGTAATATCCACCCCGACTTCGTTCTCCGAGCCGATCATGGTTTCTAGTTCCTGTCGCTTGCCATCATATTCGATAAATGCATTTTCACTCATACCCTTTCTCCATCGGTTATTTATTTAATGTCGCTTTCACGGTGCGCCCGATATCCGCCGGGGACTCGACCACGATGATGCCGCACTCAGCCATTAGTTTTTTCTTCGCGGCGGCAGATTCATCCGCACCCGAAACAATCGCGCCCGCATGTCCCATCCGTCGGCCAGGCGGTGCCGTTTGGCCGGCGATGAAGCCGATCACCGGCTTGCTGACGTGTTCCTTGGCATACTGTGCTGCTTCGATTTCCATCGATCCACCGATTTCACCAATCATAATAATGGCCTCCGTCTCGGGATCTTCCTCAAACATTTTTAAAAGATCCAACATCGTAGTTCCAATGATGGGATCCCCGCCAATGCCAACGCATGTGCTTTGCCCAAGCCCTTCGGTGCCTAATTGATGCGCCGCCTCATAGGTCAGCGTTCCAGATTTTGAAATTAAACCAATCGTTCCTTTTTTCGCAATGAAGCCGGGCATAATGCCTACTTTAGCTTCATCAGGCGTTAGGATACCGGGGCAGTTGGGGCCAATGAAACGCGACTTCGTGGCTTCAACAAAGGCCTTCACTTCGACCATCTGAGCCACGGGTATCCCTTCGGTAATGCAGATAATTAACTCGATGCCTGCCGCCGCCGCTTCCATGATCGCGTCGGCCGCGAATGGAGGGGGCACAAAGATCAACGAGACATTTGCCTGCACCGCTTTACGCGCTTCAGTACACGAGTTAAAAACCGGAACCTTACCGTCAAGTGCCGTCTGCCCGCCTTTGCCCGGCGTAACGCCTCCCACCACATTTCCGCCATACGCCAAACATTGGTCCGCATGGAAGCTCCCTTCGGAACCCGTGATGCCTTGCACAATAATTTTTGAATCTTTATTTACTAAAATCGACATAATAATTAGCCCTTTGCCGCTTCAACTACTTTATTTGCTGCGTCTGCGAATGAATCTGCGGAAATAATCGCCACATCGGAATTCGCTAGAATTTCCTTGGCCATCTCAGCATTCGTTCCCTCTAGCCGCACGACCACGGGCACATTTAGATCCAGCTCCTTGACCGCTTCAATGATTCCGTTGGCAATACGGTCGCAGCGAACAATCCCGCCAAAAATATTGATCAATACGGCCTTCACATTTTCATCAGAAAGGATGATCCGAAAGCCATTCTTGACGGTTTCAACGTTTGCACCGCCGCCAACATCCAAGAAGTTTGCGGGTGATCCGCCCACCTGATTAATAATATCCATCGTGGCCATGGCCAGTCCCGCACCATTTACCATGCATCCCACCGATCCATCGAGCTTGATATAGTTCAGATTAAACTTTTCCGCTTCGACTTCCGCCGGGTCCTCTTCATCAAGATCTCGCATCTTGGCAATATCGGAATGCAGATAGAGCGCATTGTCATCGAAATTAAACTTCGCGTCCAACGCCACTACATCCCCTTGGTCCGTAATAATCAGGGGATTAATTTCAACAATCGAACAATCCAATTCGCGGTAGAGCTGATAGAGCTTCTTAAAAATTCCCCTCGCCTGTTTTGCGGCCGCGCCTTCAAGTCCTAACGCGAGGACAAGATTTCTGGCCTGAAAATTACGCAATCCAAACCCAGGAATAATCGCTTCCCGAACAATCTTTTCCGGCGAGGTCTTGGCCACCTCTTCAATCTCCATACCGCCTTCGGTAGAGACCATAAATACGTCCAGCCCCTTGGAACGATCAAGCGTGATCGCCGCATAGAATTCCTGCTTGATATCAAGCGCTTCCGCCACCATCACCTTCTTAACCAAACGTCCCTCGGCTCCGGTCTGATGCGTCACGAGGGTCATACCTAGAATATTTTGGATATTCTCAAGGGCACTCTCGCGGGTCGTTGAAAACTTAACACCACCGCCTTTGCCGCGTCCGCCGGCATGAATTTGAGCTTTCACCACATACTGGTCCGCGCCAAATTCTTTATGTACTCGATCGACGGCCGCTTCGGCCTGATCCAAATTCTCAATCGTTACCCCATCTTGAATCGGAATGCCGTAGCCCTTCAAAAGCTCTTTAGCTTGGTATTCGTGTATTTTCATTTTTTACCTATTTCTGAGTTCTTTGGTTTATCGAGCACCGTTTCGCTCGAGATAAACTGAACGAATCCTTAATTACATGAAACTTGCTTTAATAAATTCGCGGTTGAGGCGGGCAATGTTCTGCACGTCGATGCCTTTCGGGCAGGCGACGGCGCATTCGTATTCGTTGGAGCAACTTCCGAAGCCAAGCTCATCCATCTTTCCCACCATGCCTTCCACGCGTTGCTTCCGCTCGGGATGCCCCTGCGGCAATAATGCATATTGACTCACCTTCGCCGCAGTGAACAACATCGCTGAGCCATTTGGGCACGCCGCCACGCAAGCGCCGCAACCGATGCACTCCGCCGCATCCATCGCCGCTTCGGCTAGCTCTTTTTTGATGGGCGTCGTCGAAGCCTCCGGCGCATTACCGGTTTTGACCGATACGTAGCCTCCTTCGGTAATGATGGCGTCGAGTCCGCTTCGATCAACCACCAAATCCTTGATGACCGTGAACGGATGGGCGCGGAACGGTTCAATCACGATCTGCTCGTTATTCTTAAACTTGCGCATGTGTAGCTGGCAAAGTGTCGTCTTCTCGTGCGAGCCGTGCGTGGTGCCGTTCACCAGCACGCCACAGGCTCCGCAAATCCCCTCGCGGCAGTCGTCCTCAAATGCAATCGGCTCCTTTCCATTGAGGGTAAGCTGTTCGTTGACTACATCGAGCATTTCAAGAAATGAAGCGCTGGTGTCAATGTCCTTCGCTTGATAGACCTCGAAGTGACCTTCTTCGCCTTGGTTTTGGCGCCAGACCTTTAGGGAAATATTAATTGTATCAGACATTATTTATATGACCTCTGTGTGAGTTTAACTTCTTCGTACACGAGTGGCTCTTTATGGAGTGCCGGTTCTTTGTCAAGGCCTTGGAATTCCCAAGTCGCAACGTGCGCATACTCATCGTCGTTCCGCAGGGCTTCGCCTTCGTCGGTCTGACTTTCCTCTCGGAAGTGCCCGCCGCACGATTCAGTGCGTTCGAGCGCATCCTTCACCATCAGCTCAGCAAATTCCATGAAGTCGGCCACGCGGTTGGCTTTTTCTAGCGCTTGGTTGAGATCGTCGGCAGAGCCGGGCACATTGACGTTTTTCCAGAATTCTTCCCGAATTTGTGGGATGCGTTCGAGCGCTTTTTTGAGGCCTTTTTCACTGCGACCCATGCCGCAGTTTTCCCAGAGTAGCAGGCCGAGTTCACGATGGAAGTCGTCGACGGTGCGGTTGCCTTTAATGGCGAGCAGTTTGTCGAGTTTGTCCTGTGCCACAGTTTCGGCCTCGGCGAAGGCGGCGTGGTCGGTTCCGACCTTCGGGATTTTCTCGGAAGCCAAATAGTCATTGATGGTGTTGGGCAACACAAAGTAGCCGTCTGCCAATCCTTGCATTAAGGCACTCGCGCCGAGGCGGTTGGCGCCGTGGTCGGAAAAGTTACACTCGCCAATGGCGTAGAGGCCGGGCAAGGAGGTCATGAGGTTATAGTCCACCCACAAGCCGCCCATCGTGTAGTGCACGGCAGGGAAGATCATCATGGGCGTGGTATACGGGTCTTCGTCGGTAATGCGGTTGTACATCTCAAAGAGGTTGCCGTATTTCGCTTTAATGTTGTCCTTTCCAACCCGCTCAATGGCCTCGGCGAAGTCGAGATAGACGGCGTTGCCGGTGGGGCCGACGCCGTACCCTTCATCGCAGACGATTTTGGCATTCCGCGAAGCGAGGTCGCGCGGAACCAAATTTCCGAAGCTGGGATATTTGCGTTCCAGGTAGTAGTCGCGCTCGTCCTCGGGGATGTCGTTCGCAGGGCGTTTGTCGCCTTTAGCCTTCGGCACCCAAATGCGGCCGTCGTTACGAAGGCTTTCCGACATGAGCGTGAGTTTAGATTGGTATTCGCCGTGCACGGGAATGCAGGTGGGGTGGATTTGCGTGTAGCACGGGTTGGCGAAGGCCGCCCCTTTTTTGTAGGCGCGCCACGCGGCACTGGCATTGCACGCCATCGCGTTGGTGGAGAGGAAAAAGACGTTGCTGTAGCCACCGGTGGCGAGCACCACGGCATCGGCTACGTGGCGGGTGAGCTCGCCGGTCACGAGATTACGGGAGATAATCCCTCGGGCTTGCCCGTCGATCACCACGACATCAATCACCTCGCAGCGGGTATACATTGTGACCGTCTTCTTTTTAATCTCTTTCGACAACGCACCGTAGGCTCCGATGAGGAGTTGTTGGCCGGTTTGGCCGCGGGAATAGAACGTGCGGGAAACTTGCGCGCCACCAAAGGAGCGGTTGTCGAGATAGCCGCCGTATTCGCGACCGAAGGGAATGCCTTGCGCGACGCAGTGGTCGATAATCTGATTGCTGACTTCGGCCAGGCGGTAGACGTTGGCTTCGCGGGCGCGGAAGTCGCCGCCTTTGACGGTGTCGTAGAAAAGGCGATAGATGGAGTCGCCATCGTTGGGATAGTTCTTGGCGGCATTAATGCCGCCCTGCGCGGCAATCGAGTGGGCGCGCCGAGGGCTGTCGTTATAGGTGAAACAGTCCACCACATAGCCTTGCTCGGCCATGGTGGCGGCGGCGGAGGCTCCGGCTAAACCACTACCGACGACGATCACGCTATATTTGCGCCGGTTCGCGGGGTTAACCAATTTGACGTTAAGTTTATGTTTGGTCCATTTTTCGGCGACGGGTCCTTCGGGGATTTTTGAATCAAGTTTCATGGGGGTCCTCTAATAGTGAAAGTAGATCAACGCGGAGACGGGAATAATGGCGAAAGTGCTGGCCATGCCGATAGCAACCCACATGCTGATGAGTTTAATTTTGCTGTGTTTGCGGGGGACATACCAGCCAAAGGTCTGTACGGCGCTTTGCAGGGCGTGGCTTAAATGAAACCCAACCGCTACCATAAAGAGGAGGTAGATAATCACCTGCACCGGATCTTGAAATTGCGTATAGACCATGCCGTAGACATCCTTGGCCATGTAGCCATCGATTTCAATCATCTGTACCGCGGGCGGCGAGATGGTGAAATCGAGCAGGTGCTTAACGATGAATAAAAAGATCATTCCGCCAGAAAGAGGCATCAGCCGTGCCGCGAGCGAGCGTTCTTTCGATGGCTTTTGGGAAAGCCGCGTACCGCGTGCTTGCACGTTTGAGATGCTCATCTTAATGGTCATAGCCATATGGATCGTGATGGAAGCCAACATCAACACGCGGAGGCCGATCACGACGGGCATCATTTGGTGCAGGTGCATGGCGTAGGAGTTAAAAATATCCGGCCCAAATAGAAACAGAATATTCCCGCCCATATGAGGGATTAAAAACAGGATAAACATCACCAGCCCAGACGTCGCAATCAACAACTTTTGGCCGATGGAAGAGAGTAGCGCACAATTCTTTTTCATTTTTATAAGGATTCCTAAAACGAGGGGCCTCCTCGCTTGTTCCGTTAATGCCTAACTTCCTCTAACCCTTTATTTACTACGGGGAAGCTCACTTACACTCGATTTCCTTGCGTCATTACAAGTAATGTTCATGAAGCTAATGAAATTTAAAACACAAATCAATAGGCAAGGTGATCATAAAAATAGCCTTACCGCTTTTACGGCATATTTTAGCACGCCATATGCATTGCAGGTATTTTGACTCGATGCTACGTTCTTGGACTCAACTTTATTTCATCCATCAAATTAAGGAGAACATAATGGCGCAGAAAAAAATTGCATTGATCGGGGCGGGGCAAATTGGCGGAACAATGGCGTTGCTCGCCGCACAAAAAGAACTCGGGGACGTCGTCACGATTGATATCGCTGAAGGCGTGCCGCAAGGAAAAAGCCTCGATATCACCCACGGTGCCAGCATTATGCCCTCCTCCAGCTCACTCAAGGGCTCTAATGACTACGCCGCCATGAAGGGTGCGGATGTCGTGATTGTGACCGCAGGTCTCCCGAGGAAACCCGGCATGAGCCGCGACGACCTGCTTGAAGTCAACTGCGGCATCATCAAAACCGTGGCTGAAAACATCAAGGAACAAGCTCCGAACGCCTTCGTGATCGTCGTCACCAACCCGCTCGATGCCATGGTATACCTCATGCAGAAAGTCACCGGATTCCCCGCTGAAAAGGTCTGCGGTATGGCCGGTGTGCTCGATAGCTCACGCTTCTCCTCGCTGATCGCCCTCGAACTCGGCGTGGCTGCGGAAGATGTCACGGCACTCGTCATGGGCGGGCACGGCGATACCATGGTTCCACTCATCCGCTATGCTACGGCCGGTGGCATTCCGGTGACCCAGCTTCTTCCGATGGAAAAACTTGAAGCCATCGCATCCCGCACCGCCAAGTCCGGCGGCGAAATCGTCGGCCTGCTCAAAACTGGCTCGGCCTTTTACAGCCCAGCTCTCTCCGCCATTAAAATGGCCGAAGCTTATCTAAAGGATAAAAAGAGCATTCTCACCTGCGCCGCTAAGCTCTCGGGCGAATATGGCGTGGACGGCCTCTATTCCGGCGTGCCGGTGGTTATGGGAGCCGGTGGGGTTGAAAAGATCATTGAGGTCGAACTCGACGAAACTGAAAAATCGGCATTCGATGTTTCCATTGCCGCAGTGAAAGACCTCACCGAGTGGGTCGAAAGTAACACCCAAGGTTAACCCCTCTCCGCCGCCCACTGGGCGGCGGAAGGTTTTCCATATTGCCCTTTGTAATGCCTATAATAGAGGGAATGGATCACGGTCGGTATCATGTGAGGCAGGACGATTTTAGATTATTTCTTTTTACCGTCTTTATTCCCCAGAAGATCGTCAAGCCCCTCGAAAGCCGAGAATCCTCCGGCCTGAAATTCCTTTTCGGCGCCGCCGTAGCCTTTCATCTTGTGCTTTTCATGCTCATTATCGTGGCAATAGATGCAAAGTAATTCCCAATTGCTGCCGTCGGGCGGGTTGTTGTCGTGGTTGTGATCCTTATGATGAACCGTCAGCTCCTTTAATCCCTTGCCTGAAAATTCACGGCTGCAACTCCCGCAGATATGCGGATACATTTTGAGCGCACGAGCACGATAGCTTTTTTCTTTCTCCGCAAGATCACGATACATTTGGTTGAGCGCGTTGGGGTTTTTCATTCTAATAAATCCTCCAAATACCGAATACAGGTCAGCGTGGCAGAATTAATAACCCACATCGACTCGTTTGTTCGGAACAATGCAAAGCCCGAATTGCCTCAAATTAAATGTCAGCGAAATTGTGAGGTCATCTGATGGGGCGTTTTTCCAGCCCTAGCTGGATTCCAGCTAAGGGATTGTTTTTTGAACATTTTTTTTGAAAAATCTTTTTGATCTTTCATTTTCCGTGCCGTATAAAAAGAAGCTTACTGATTTAGGAAGCTCGCAGATGAAACCAAAGACATATACCTATAAAAAAGCTCAGAAGTTGGTCACATCCATTTGCGAAGCTGCAGGTGCGGGAGAATTCGACACGCGTGAAAAATTTCACGCCATGATACGGGCTCATCCTGATCTGGCGGTACAAGGCTACAACCCCTTCGGAAAAATATTTTTCTGGAACACCCCGTCAATCTATCTTTATGGCTACAAAGAAGCGGAGGCGGTGAATCGAGATTTATTCGAAACCCTCTTGCCGCCAGAAATGCGGCCACTCGCCCGTGAAATGGTTTCGATCGCAACTCGAACCGGCAAAATTCCTGCGGCATCCTCCTGCGACTTGGTTCGGCGTAACGGCGACTATGTCACGGTATTTTCAGGCCATGTGATATTTCAGTGGGACAACGCAAGTACGCCAGAGTTCTACTGTCTCGACCTAGAAATCGAGCCCAACCCAGCTTAAACTTTTTCCAGATTCTAATCCGGTCTACCCCCTGCCCGATCGCGGTGCGATAAAGGTCAAAAATATTAAGTTCTAGCGAACGGTGTAACTGCGTCATCCCTCCTCGCTATAAAAAGCCCCCTCACATTGACATAAAATAATCCGTCGAGGGAGTTGCCTTTGGGGCAAATCCCCTATAAAGAACGCCCTTAATTCATAGGGCAACTGTGGGTTACGTTAAAAATGAAGGGGAAATATGGGAATTCATACCGTTATTAAAACCGCTTTCGAAATCGCACTAATGGGAGCATTTATCCTGTCGGTCGGCTATTTTATCATCACGGCGTTCTCGCTGGCGTTGTCCCGACTTCGGAACGATCCGGAAATTATCGAGGACGAGTCGCGCTACCCGACCGTTACCATCCAAATTCCGACGTATAATGAACTCGCCGCACTTAACTGTGCTAAATGCTGCCTTGCATTCGATTATCCTGTTGAAAAGATCCAAATCATGATTGGCGATGATAGCAATCAACCGGAAATATCGGCTAAAATCGACGCCTTTTCCGCAGCAAACTCCCGTATTGAAATCAGCCGCCGCGGCGATAACGCCGGCTTTAAGCCAGGCAATCTCAATGTCATGCTCCCCAAATCCTCCGGCGACTATCTGCTTATTCTCGATTCCGACTTCCTCCCGAAAGAGGATTTTCTAAAGCGATTGGTGGTTCCGGTGATCAAAGATCCGACCCTAGCGGGCGTCCAGGCCTCTTGGAAAATCATTAACGTACACGATAACCATAGCACGCTGATGGGCTCGGGCATCGTCAATATTGTTCATAGCGTACTTCTGCCTTTCCTCAAAAACATCACGAATAGCTGTGTCTTTTGCGGCTCTGGCGAGCTGGTCAAAAAAAGCGACCTCATCGAACTCGGCGGCTGGACCATGGGCGCACTGACCGAAGATGTCGATTATTCACTCCGCGTGATCACCAGCGGAAAGCGCATCGCCTATATAGAAGATCTGCAGGTTAAATGCGAAGTTCCCTATACCCCCGGCGATCTCTTCCGCCAGCAGATGCGCTGGGCCTATGGTGTGATGCGCGCCTTCATGGCACACGGTAAAAAACTATTCCTTTCGCGCACGATCCAGAAACGGACCAAATTTGCCGCCTTCTGTTTTGGGAGTGGCTATGTGATGATCACGATGCTATTGCTCACCGGAATTCTTGGAACCTTAAATATGCTATCCTACCTTTTTGGGATCGATCCCTCTGCCACACCATCCTCTTCTTATACGGTCGGGCATATTATCTATGATGCCAGCATTAATCTGCTACTCACCTGCGGCATGATCATCTCTTCCATCGCAGCGGGTTTTATCAACGGGTTTGGACTCCGGAGCATCGGCAAGTTGATCGTGGCCTCGCTTACCATTGGCATCATCTGTATGTTCTTCGTCGGGCGCGGATTAATTACTGCCGCTTTGGGTCTGCCGATGAAATGGTTCATGATGAAAAAGGCGGGGAATGAACAGGCCGCCTAGATCGTATTGGCCTTCAAAAAGCGCATTAATTTTCACCCCCTTTTTCGAACCGCATCCTAAATTGACCTCGAATTGAACCCTTTTACCTCATAGTGGTCAAAGGTGTATTGAACAAGGAGGCTTAATTATGTTCCTAAAACATGTGCCATCGGGAGACTTGGTTGAAGTGATCGACCTACCGGATGTGATCAACCCGCACTCAGATACCATACGGGCAAGATCCTATTCAGGCGAAGTGATCCATCGCCCAGAAAACTTCCTCAAAACGGAGCTCGCGTTCCCTTCTGGAGAGACACTTCCGCTCTGCTGGGTCGACGGACACTACCGCGAACACATCGCTGCGGCCTAAACCCCGGACAAAGGCGGACTTGTATAGCCCTCTCATCAGCAAGTTGGATTTGACGGTATCGAAAAACTTCGAGAAATCGGCATCATCGGATATTCCAATTCACACCGAGAACGTGTTCCCATGATTCCTCGCGGAACCGCAGTTGATTTCGTCTCGCGCTTCAGTTATTATTTCATTTCGTGAAAGAAACTAAACAACAGTCGAGCTACGCACCGCCGTTAGGTTGCGCCCAATGCATCAATGCCGTATTCCTCACCCACACTTCGGAATACCCCAAACTACACCCCTCTCTTGGCGAGGCCATCCTCCCGCCTAAGATGGGCTGAGGATGAATCTCGTATGACACACCGTCAAATCTATCAATGGCAGTGCCGCAAACGTACCGTAGTGCTTGGAAAACGTACGCTTGTGATGGGTATATTGAATGTTACACCGGACTCCTTTTCAGATGGTGGAAATTTTTCCGATCCCACCGCCGCGGCGGAACGGGCTCTGGAAATGGTGGCCCAAGGTGCAGATATTATCGATATTGGCGGCGAATCGACTCGGCCGGGAGCCGCGCCAATTCACGTAACCGAAGAAATCAGGCGGACGGCTCTGGTTATTGAAAAAATCCGTGAAAAATCCAATGTGCTAATTTCAATCGACACCATGAAAGCGGAAACCGCTCGCCGAGCCATGGAGGCTGGCGCGGATATAATTAACGATATTTCCGCTTTTAAGGCGGACGAAAAAATGACCGATATTGCGGCAGAAATGAAAGCGGGCGTGGTTCTTATGCATATGAAGGGATCACCACAGACGATGCAGAATGCCCCGAACTATTACAATGTAGCCCAGGAGGTGCGCGCCTATCTGGAAGACCGGCTTAATTTTGCAACACGGCGCGGCGTGCAGCGCGGGAATATTGTGATCGACCCAGGAATTGGGTTCGGAAAAACCATCGAGCATAACCTAGCATTACTGCGTGGAATTCCAGAGCTGGCGCAGTGCAATCGCCCGATCCTTATCGGAGCATCGCGAAAAAGTTTTATCGGAGGGAATAATCCAAAGAACCGACGGGCTGGAAGCTTAGGGGCAGCGGCTTGGGCGGCGGTATGTGGGGCACATATTTTACGCGTTCATGATGTAATCGATACTTGCGATGTTTGCAGGCTTGTGGATACACTCCTCGTCGGTGAACCTCCATGCGATTAGAAGACCTCTTTGATCTCCCAAATCTAGCTGGCTGGGTCGAAATTTTCGTCCTTGCGGGCATGTTCTATTATGTCTTTCGGCTATTCAAAGGAACCCGTGGTGCGGCCATCCTGACCGGCCTGATCATTGTTTACGGCGTTCTCTATGCCCTTACCATATTCACCCATCTTGATACTCTTAACTGGTTGCTATCCAAGTTGATGCTCTATATTTCACTGGCATTCGTGATTATTTTCCAGCCTGAAATCCGGCGAGTTTTAGCCAAACTCGGGCGACAGCCTATGTGGCGTGCAAATGGAATTTCATCTCAGATTGCTCTAGTAGAACCTCTTATGCAAACTGTACAGCTTCTCTCGAAAAGAAAGATTGGTGCGCTAATTGCCATTGAGCGCGAAATTGGAACTCGGGCACTGCAAGATACCGGAACACGAATGAACAGCATGGTTAGCGCTGAACTCTTATCGACTATTTTTTTTCCACATACACCGCTCCACGATGGCGGCGTAATTATTTCCGGCGATCGAATTTGTGCAGCGGGCTGCCTATTCCCTCTCTCCCAGAAACAAGAGTTGAGCAAAACCCTTGGCACGCGCCATCGTGCCGCCATTGGAATTACCGAAGAAACCGACTCGATCGTCGTGGTGGTTTCTGAAGAAACCGGGGCGGTCTCCGTTGCCTACAATGGCCGTTTAAGGCGGGGCTTAGATGAAACACGACTCCGGCGCGTTCTAACTTCAATGTTACGCCGCGAGCACACCGGCCTGGCGCGTTTCCGCGAAAAAATCAAAGACGGTGATGTAGATGTATCAAATACGATTTTAGTGGAATTTAGCGGGGAACAGGATGAAGGATAGATTTTCCAACTTCCGGAAAAATGTGCAGAAAGAAAAGTGGCTATTACTCCTCTGTCTTATCCTTGCCTTCTTAGCCTGGCAGGGCATCCGAAAGAATATAGGATTTGAAGTCTCAGTATCTAATATTGAGATTAAAGTGGAACTGCCCGACGGCTGGGCAGTCTGGGAAAAATCACTTAATAGCGTTAATATTCTATTTCGTGGATCACGAGAAGATGTCCGCTATCTGGACAATGGGCAACTAAAGTTGATTATTCCAATATCGGATCCTACCGCCGGAAATGAAATCCATATTCGACTCTTAGAAAAATATCTTAAAAACCCAACCGGCGCCAAAGTAGTTCGTTTCAGCTCGCCAGATATTTTTGTTAAACTCGACCAAGAAGGAGAGCGGCTTCTTCCAGTTAAGGTAACCCTCGAAGGATCGCTCCCCGAAGGTTTTGAAGTGGAAAGAATTATATGTACTCCCGCATCTATTCGCGTTTCTGGTGCTGAACAAGTACTCCGCGAAATGCAGAATATCCATACAACTCCTGTAAAACTTTCCGGTCGAACATCCTCCTTCAAGGAAAACGTTCCGATCGCCCTGCCCCAGATTGGTCGCATTAGTATTGATCCAATCTCGGTCTCCGTTGATTTCACCTTGGTTCAACACACAAGCACCCAGGAATTCAGGGATATCCCCGTGCATATTTTAAGCACATCGGGAGAAATTCGGCCCATAGAACTACAGCCAAATCATATAAAAATAACAGTTAAAGGCCAAAAACAACGAATTGAACAGATGCAAACTGCAGATGTCTTTGCCTATGTGAATTGTGCCGGGCTGGAGGAAAGCACGGGCTACGACCTCCCTATAGTTGTCAGCCTTCCTTCTGGACTGAGCCTTATTCATACTGATCCCCCCACAATTCACGTTAATATCACAAACTAAAAAATGGACCCTCGAATGAAAACGATCATTAAATCCTTGATACTCTGCACTCTTCCTTTGATTTCAACCTTTGCACAAGCGGATAAATCATCTCGCGAAAGGCCTCAATCAAGTTTGAATATCTCGCCAACCCGAACTCAAGAAGAGCGCATTCAATTTTTACTAGAGGTCGCCCAAGCCTATACCGCCGAGAAGGACTTAATGGCCGCCAGCGATGCCTATGAGCGGATTCTCCAGTTGGATCCCACACAACCGCAGGCCCGCTATATCGTGGCACACATCTACATCAGTTCAAAACAATACCACAAAGCTGAAACAAGCCTCCTTGAACTCCTCCAGGAAAATCCTGACGATTTTAAGCTCTGGAATAATTTAGCCTGGCTCTATGCCACTGCGAGCGACCTTTCCATCCGCAATGGTAAAAAAGCGGTCCAGTGCGCACAAGAAGCCATGACACTCGCCCCCAATGATCACCATATATGGAGCACACTATCAGAAGCCTATTATATCTCCGCTGACTACGAAAAGGCCTACCGTTCCATTATCCACATGGTGAGTCTCGTAACACGGTATGGAAAAAATGTGACAGAAGAGTCTATTGCAGAATATAATAAACAAATTCTAAAATGTAAGCGGGCTCTTGATACGGCTGAAGCGATGAACGAGGAGAACTAAATCGGAGCACAAAAATTCATCTACTAGAATTCGATTAATACGAATCATTTAGTAAAAGGATGTATCTTAAGCCCTGTCAACAATCTCCCCTCCCCTTTCACTGAGCCCTAAATTTCCTAAAGGGAACTTCCCGTCATCCTATATCCTTATTATTCACAACACATTGTTGACGTGTTGGTTAAGCAATGTAAGCATCCGACTCGTTAATTAAAGTCACTTAATCATTAAATTATGACAAATTCTTTGTATAAAACTATTGTTGTTGGAGGCGGACATGCTGGATACGAAGCCGCACTAGCCTCTGCACGCCTGGGAGTTAAAACATTATTAATAACTCTTAATAAATCGTTAATCGGAAGACTTCCCTGCAACCCATCTGTCGGCGGAATTGCAAAATCCCACATCGTTTCCGAATTAGATGCCCTCGGTGGTGAGCTTGGCCGAAATGCCGACTATACTGGAATCCAGTATAGAATGCTTAATACAAGAAAGGGTCCTGCGGTTCAATCAAATCGATTACAATGTGACAAGGATCTATTTCCTATTCGAATACAAGCGGTCCTTAAAAGACAGGAGCATCTTGATATAGCAGATGATATCGTTACCTCCCTTCTCACAAAAAACGGAAAAATAAACGGGGTTACCTGCCGTAAAATGGGTGATATTATGTGTCATTCTGTTGTGATATGTACAGGAACTTTCCTCAGAGGACGTGTTTTAATTGGAAAGAAAAGCATAAAAGAAGGGCGGATGGGTGAAGAATCAGCCGAAGAACTTTCCGTCTCATTTGATAAACTAGGATTTAAGCTGGGACGTCTAAAAACAGGAACCCCCCCCCGGTTACATAAAGACTCACTAGACTATTCGAAAATGGAAATTCAACCCGGTGATGATAAACCTCCATTCTTCTCGCGAATGGCTCGAAAGGAATGGGCTATGTTCCACATGGAACAATGTACTATTTCCACTGAAGAAAAGAATAAAATGTTCCACGTGGAACACAAAGAACTCCACCCATGGATACCCGGTTTCAATCAAATTCCTTGTTATTTAACCCATACCAATGAGAAAACACATCAAATCATCTCAGATAATCTAAAAAATAGTGCAATGTATGGTGGAATAATAGAAGGAACGGGTGTTCGATACTGCCCATCCATTGAAGATAAAATTGTTAAATTTCCAGGAAGAGACTCTCATCATGTATTTATCGAACCTGAGGGACGGAGTAGTATTCGAATTTATCCGAATGGAACTTCTAATAGTTTACCAGAGGATATTCAAAAATTAATGATTCATTCTATTCCGGGGCTAGAAAATGCTGAAATTTTACGCCCTGGTTATGCTATCGAATATGATTATTCGAATCCGACCCAACTTTTTCACACATTGGAAACAAAGCGAGTTGAAAATCTCTACTTTGCAGGCCAGCTCAATGGAACCACGGGATATGAAGAGGCTGCCGGGCAAGGTTTCATTGCAGGTGCAAATGCTGCACTTAAATTCCTTAAGCGTGACCCGCTCATAATAAGTCGAGAAGAAGGTTATATTGGTGTATTAATTGATGATTTAGTAACAAAAGGAACGGATGAACCGTACCGAATGTTTACATCTCGCTCAGAACATCGCCTCACATTACGGCAAGATAATGTCTACTTCCGGTTACTCGAAAAAACAAAATATCTAGGAATAATCGAAGAAAATGAGACTGAAGAGTTATCGAATAAGTTAAAAGATATTAAACAGGAAATAAACCGACTAGAAAAAACATTTTATAGTGGGTCATCTTTAGCACAAATCCTCCGTCGGCCAGAAGTGGAATATTCAAATCTTCCACAACAAGATACACCAAATCTTGAGGAGGAAGTTGTTAATCAGGTAGAGATTGAAGTAAAATATTCAGGATATATAAAACGAGAGCGAGAGCGTATTAAATCTGCACAAAAACAGGAAAAAATGTCTATTCCTTTAAAATTCGATTATAGTTCCATAATAGGTTTGAGAAACGAGGCCTCGGAAAAATTGAATAAAATAAAACCAGAAAATTTAGGGCAGGCGTCACGGATATCTGGCGTAAATCCATCTGATATTTCAATCCTCAGTATCTGGTTAAAAAAATTTAATAAATTTAATAAATAAATTTTAATCTTATAAATTTTTATAGATCGTGGATATAAATTCTGAATATAGTCCTAAGTTATTTATGATAAAGGGGTAGACCTTTCCAATTTACTCGTTATTAAAGACGACGAGGCGCATCCCCGAGGGGGATTTCTTGGCCTCCACATACCCATTAAGTTTAATGATCCGATCTGAAAGTATGCCTTTCTTGCCGCCTTCGCTGTGCTGCCCACTCCATATTTATTTTAGCACGATCACGAAAAAATCCTTTGTTTAATGGATACAATGGTAGCTCACATAGGGGGTTTCGAAGCAGTAGATGCTGTCCGGCGAAAGAGTGGGAGGGAGCCTGCCCGGCGGTTCTACGAACCATGGCATGGAACAGACCACACTCACGCCGATCGAGTCCATCGATGATGGTGCTGCGCGGAACTGGTTTGAGCCCGAGATAGTAGAGCTTTGCATGCTGGAATGTAGACCGCCTATATCACGCAATAATTACTTCCTGATGGCCTGAACGTAGAGGAGTAGAAAAAAATGATACCTCGACTTTAAAAATTTGGCATACCGGGCGATGTCATGCATTTTCACGAATGTTTAAAACTTATGTCTCGGAATGAAGTTAAACAGCTGATTAAAAACGGTAGGCTCGTATCCCATGGCTCAGAAGAGCCTTATTTATAGTAGTTTTCGCCTAATGCACTAAGAAGTGGTCCGTCGAGGTGGTCGGTACTACGCCGGAGATCTTCAATACAGACCAGGGTTTCCAGCTCACCTCCTCCGATTGGATCGACCGGCTGAAGGAACTCGGGGTGACGATCAGTATGGACGGCAAGAGAGGCTGGATTGACAACGTCATGATCGAACGCTTTTGGCGGAGCATCAAGTACGAGGACATCTACCTAAAATCGTACGAGAACGCCTGGGAGCTTGAGCGGGGCATCAAAGCGTTATTATGCACTACAATCTTGAACGTGCCCATCAGGCGCTGAAGGCGGCCACGCCGGACGAAATGTACAGACGAGTCGTCAAGTTGGCGGCGTGATTTTTCCCTTCTCCGGAGGAGGGAAGAGGAAACCAAAGAAACCGGAGTCTATGCGGCATAACTTAAACGAACGACCGGCTGGCTGGTTTGAAAATCGGGGCCACTTCTGATATTAGATCAGAAGTGCATTGTTTATTTATTTCTCTCACTCATATGTTTCCGCAAGTAAATTGAATACAGGGTGTTATAAAAAATTATATGATAAGCCCAACCAGTTCAGTAAATTCATCTGGAGTAAGATCATCGAGAGAAATATTACGATTTTCTAGTTCAACTTCAATTTTTTGAATGAGCTTCTGAATGTATTCATGGCTTTCATCAGATCCCATGAATATATCGTAGTTTTTTCCTTTTGTGATACGAATATGACCCTCTTCCGCATCAAATCCTACCCCCATCAACCGGATAATTTTTTTCTTATTTACCATTATTATTTATGAGAAAAAATTTACTAATGGGGTAATAGAAAGTGAAATAACCTCTGATTCGTTGAGTCTAAATCTAATTCAATCGAATCGGCATAATGACATAGAGGAAGGGCACATTCGATTTTATTACACCAGGACTCAGCTCATCGGAAAGTTCAAGAAATATTTCATCGCTGTCTAAATGCTTTAGTGGAGCCATCATAAAGGCTGGATTAAAAGCAATGGTGATATCTTTTCCTGAATACTTAACAGGTATACTTTCACGGGCTTCGCCGATTTCAAGAGAAGAAGTAAGAAGGTCGATTCGATTTTCTGTAATTTTAACTTTTACGGAAGCGGCCTGATCATCAAGCATTAGAGATACACGTCGTATAGCATTATTTAAGGTTTCTCGGTCAATAGCTATCCGTTCTTCACATTGGGAGGGAATAACCTGGCGATAATTTGGATAGGTTCCATCGATAAGTTTAGAGATTATAAAAATATTTCCAAATTCGAAGGCTACTTGCGTAGCGGATATTTTTATATTTATAACCCCTTCATCATTAAGTGTTTTAATCAATTCTAAAATAGTTTTAGAAGGAACCACAATATCAAGTTCAGCATCCGTCGGAATATCGATTTCTTGCTCAACAAGAGCAAGACGGCGACCATCGGTACAGACAACAGTGAGTTTGTTATCACGGAAGGCCATCAGAGAACCGTTCAAAATAGCTCTAGATTCATCCGTAGAGGCCGCGTAGGAGGTTTTCCGGAGGATATCCTTCAATGTACCTTGCTGTAGCTCATAAGAGAAACTCTCTTCGAATGAGGGTATAGGCGGAAAATCATCCTTAGATAATCCTTCGAGTTTAAAATTAGCAGAGCCTGAGATTATTTCAGCAACATCGGTCCCCGTGACCGAAATATCGATCTGATGGCTAGGAAGTTCGCGACAAATGCTAAAAAAGCGACGAGCGGGTAGGGTAGTTGCACCAGATTCAGAAATATCGACCTCAAGGTTGGTCCGTACACTGACCTCTTGATCTGTTGTCGTTAACGTCAGTTTTCCATTGTCTGCTTCAAGTAGTACATTTGAAAGAATCGGCAGAGTGGTCCGTTGCTCAACAATAGACTGCACCTTTTGCAGCGCTTCCATGATCTGATCTTTCTCGATACTGAACTTCATTAACAAGCCTCCTCTTCTAATAGTATATTCTATATATAAATTTAGTATTATTAATGGTCTGTGAATAACCGTTTAAAACCCTACCTATTTGCTGTAACTCCGTCACCTGTAAAAACTTGAAAAAATTAATAAATCTGTTGATAACCCGTGAGTAAAAGACCGGTTCTGTAGGTAACTTCGAGTTATTAAATTAATCATCAAACATCACACAGGTTACTTGTGATCTATTAACAGCAAGAGGGTGATTAAAAAGAAGGAAGTATAGGGGGTGAGGTGGGTGGACTGAAATAGAAATGCTACTGAACAGACTTAGCACAATTTTTATTCACCTTGTCTTTAAGTATAGCTATGGTTTGTTGCAGGGCGCGGTCACCTTCTGCTTTGTTTGAAACCTGACCATGAGCGTAGAGGATTGTTGCATGGTTTCGGCTAAAAGCTTCGCCAATAACGGGGAAGGATTGGGTGGTCATAGTACGTGAGAGATGCATAGCAATCTGGCGCGGCCAGGCAATGTCCCGCGATCTCTTTTTCCCGAGTATATCCGACTGCCGAAGATCAAAATGCTCGGCGACGGTACGCTGGATCATATCCACATTAATGATCGCTTGGGATTCCTTATCAAGCAGGTCGTGCAACAACTCTTCAACTTTGGAAATATCCACATGCTGGTTGGTCAGTGAGATATAACTCGCTACTCGAATAAGAGCCCCTTCCAAACTTCGTATATTTGAAGAAATTCGCTCGGCAAGATAGTCAATGAGTTCAAGATCCACTCGCAA
>JAJRRI010000080.1 GCA_024279685.1 Verrucomicrobiota bacterium
CGAGAAATTCCGTAAGGTGCTTTCCATCTTTGAGGGTTTATTTATGGCTATTGTATCGATCAAACCGAAAAATAAAAACACGCGCTTTGTTGCATTGGATGCAAAAAATCCGGGTGCCATTTTGGTTGAAGGCATCAAGGCTGAATCCGTTGCACGCAAAGCTCGCGCCACCGGAAAAGCGTTTGCCATGCTCTACGTTCCCAAAAATAACGAGACACATGGTCTCCATGGAATCGCCCAGTAAATACCATCCATTAGTTTTTCGCACAGATATATCCTAAAAACACAGGAATACAAATTCATGATTCCTGTTCGTTTTTATAATCCACACCAGAATTCCCGTTCGGATGTGTGGCTGTGTTTACTCGATACGGGAGCACATACTTCCGTTTTACCTCCAGACCTAACACGAAGCACAGGGCATGATTTGTTTAATGGGGAGAATGGTCAGCCCCTTGAAGCTGCTTGGGGTGATTCAAAGAAAACTTATCACCACACATTCATTCCAGAAATCATGAAGTCAGACTTCTCTACTGTACTTCATGTATTGCCCGAGGCGCAGTTTGCTTGCACTTCCGAAGAACATCACGATCCAATATTGGGTGCGGATAATTTTCTTCAGCATTTCCGGTGTGAATTCGACTATCCAGATGAGACCGTCACCCTCCATTGGTAGCCGTTATTTTATTCGGCACTGAACGGTTTTTCGTGGGAATTTATTCACGCTTACATCAGCTGATATAGCCGACTACTCGAAGATTCGGGGTCAATCCAACGTGCGCGAACTCGGAAACTAACGGGAACGGCGGCCTCCGTGGGTCGGAGAAATTGTGAGCAACGACCCGCAGGCCTCGGCAAGAGTACGAAGAAAAAGTGCACAATCCTCATCACTCCGATAAATCGGTTGCTGATGATTTCCGCCACTCACCACATGATAAACTGCGCCTTCATATTCAATGCGTGTTTTTCGTCCTATCCCTTAAAATAAAGAGAAATCAAATGGGGATGTAGAAGGCAACAGGCACCGGGCATTAGGAAAATCAAAAACGGATCCACCACAGAGGAACACAGAGAGAAACCACGAATGGATACGAAGCACACGAAACGAGGAAGAGGGTTGGTTGCAAAAGGGGCAAGGGGTGCAAAAAGTGAATGGATATTTCGTAACAAAAAATACGTGCAATTTGTTACAAAAACCCGTACAAAAATTCCATGCAATCTATTGAAAACAAAGCTATTAACAGGATTTACGGAAATGGTAGGGGTTGGTCATTTTCCAAGAAGGATTTTTTAGATCTTGCCGATGATGGTGCCATCCGCCTGTCCCTTATGCGTTTAACTGAGCGTGGCACCATACGACGGGTTATACGCGGAATCTACGACTATCCCCGTTTCAGCGAGCTGCTTCAGGAAACCATGGGATCCGATCTCGACCAGATTGCCCACGCCTTGGCCCGCAAGTTTGGTTGGCGCATTCAGGTTTCAGGCAATACGGCGCTGAACCTGTTAGGCCTTTCTACCCAAGTTCCCGCCCAAGCCGTTTACCTGTCGGACGGTCCATCCAAAACGTATGAAATTGGCAAACGAACTCTCTCCTTCCAGAAAAAATCGCTAAAGGAGTCCGGCTTTAAACATCTAGAAAGCGAACTGGTGGTCCAATCCCTTAAAGAACTGGGGCGGGAGCGGGTAGATGCTGCGTTGCGCAAGAAACTACAGCAGGTCATTCCGTCGGGGACGTGGCCCAAAATAGTTCGTGATACAAAATCAGCCACGGCCTGGATTCAGGAAATCATCCGGGAAATTGCCGAGGAGACGGGAATATGAAAAAGGTTGCTGCCTTAACAGATGCCCAGCGCCAGGAACTCTTTGCGCGGACGGCGGAACGGCGCGGAATGGGACCCTCCGCCATTGTCGAAAAGGATTTCTGGGTCTGCTGGGTATTGAAACAGATATTTTCCCATACCGACCTGAAGGATAAACTCTTGTTCAAGGGAGGTACGAGCCTTTCGAAGGTATTCGGTCTAATCGACCGCTTTTCGGAGGACATCGATCTTGTTTTGGACTGGCGGCTGGTGACCGACCAGAACCCAATGGGAGAGCGGTCGAACACACAACAAAACCAACTCAATACCAAGATCAAT
This sequence comes from Verrucomicrobiota bacterium, assembly GCA_024279685.1. Classification (GTDB taxonomy): domain Bacteria; phylum Verrucomicrobiota; class Kiritimatiellia; order Kiritimatiellales; family Pontiellaceae; genus Pontiella. The sequence goes on from JAJRRI010000080.1 coordinate 2,142, forward strand.
GAAAAAGCCCGGGCGTACATTACCGACACCTTGCTCGACCAGCTTAACGATGCCTTGGGGTTGCATTGCAAAGCAGAAGTCGGAACAGACGAAGAAGATCAAGGGCATGTGATCAACATCCACTATCCGGAAACTACCGAGCGAGGCTACCTGCGGCCCTGCATAAGGCTGGAGATCGGTCCCCTGGCATCATGGCTCCCACATTCGGAATACACCGTGCGCCCGTATGCGGCGGAAGAATTCCCAGCCCAGTTTGAAGATATGGAATGCCCCGTCCGCGTTATTGAGGCAAAGCGCACCTTTTGGGAAAAGGCCACGATCCTCCACCACGAGGCACATCGCCCCAATGACTCTGCCGTCCCCTCCCGGTATTCGCGCCACTACTACGATCTATTTCTCATGACCCAAGTGGACGTGAAGCAAGAAGCCCTTGGTGATCTGGAACTGCTACGCGAGGTTGTTGAATTCAAAACCCGCTTCTATCCGCGCGGGTGGGCCCGATATGATCTGGCCAAACTCGGAAGCCTCAAGCTTGTTCCACCCGACCAAATCCTTTCCGAAATCCGCAAAGACTACACTTCGATGCAGGAAATGATTTTCGGTCGAAGGCCTGATTTCGCTGAAATCATGGAGGGCATCGCGAGCCTCGAACAGGAAATCAACACCATCGGTTAATCCAATCTGCGGGAACGCGGAAACCAACGGGAACGGCATTGAATGTCGTGACTTCTCCTCGTTCGATGATGAAGCGGGCAGGTGTTTTTTGACAAAGGCCTGCTCTACTTTCTATCTGCGGGGTTTGAGCTGTGGGAAGAGGATGACGTCGCGAATGGCGTCGGAGCCGGTGAGCAGCATGAGTAGGCGGTCAATACCGATGCCCATTCCGCCGGTGGGCGGCATGCCATGTTCGAGCGCCGCTATGAAATCCTCATCGATTTTCGATCCATCGCCGGCCGCTTGTTCTTCGAAACGCTTGCGCTGTTCGATCGGGTCGTTGAGCTCGCTGTAGGCGGGTGAAATCTCTTTTCCGCCAATGATGAGTTCAAAGACGTCGACCAATTCAGGGTCGTCGCTACACGGGTTAGCGAGCGGAACGAGTTCGGCAGGTAGGCGGGTAATGAAGGTCGGCTGGATGAGGGTGCCTTCGATGGTTTTGTCGTAGATCTCGTGGGTGACCTGTTTGAAGGTCGCGCCTTCTTCGGTGTGGACATCAAATTCTTTGGCTTTCGTCTTGGCTTCGTCGAGGGTTTTCTCGAACCAGTCGTTGCCGAGATGTTCTTTGATCAGGTCGTGGTAGGGCACTTCGCGCCACGGGGTTTTAAGATCGATGGTATGACCCATCCATTCGAATTCCTGCTTCTCAAAAATGGTGGTGGCGAGATGCGTGACCATGCTTTGAATGAGCTCCTGCATGGTACGCATGTCGCCGTATGCTTGATAGATTTCGAGACAGGTGAATTCGGGGTTATGCGTGCGGTCGAGCCCTTCGTTGCGGAAGTTGCGGTTCATTTCATAGACGCGATCCATGCCGCCAACGATTAACCGCTTGAGATAGAGCTCCGGCGCGATGCGCATGAAGACATCGATGTTAAGGGCATTGTAGTGTGCCTTAAAGGGTTTAGCAGCCGCGCCGCCGGTAATTTGCTGAAGCATTGGAGTTTCAACTTCGCAGTAGCCACGTGCATCAAGAAAGTTTCGGATTTCACGCATGACCTGCGTGCGTTTTTTAAATACGTCCATCACCTCTGGGTTGGAAATGAGATCGAGCGAGCGTTGGCGGTAGCGGGTTTCTACGTCGGTCAGGCCATGAAATTTTTCGGGCAACGGCAGGAGGGCTTTGGAAAGTAGAGTCCATTCGGCGACCCGTACGGTGTTTTCTTCGGTTCGGGTGATGAATAGCTCGCCGGATACGCCGATAATATCGCCGAGGTCGAGTAGCTTGAAGGCCGCAAAATGATCCTCGCCGATGAGATCTTTCTTCACCATGATTTGGAATTGGGCCGAGCCGTCGGAAAGATGTGCAAAGGCCATTTTACCCATTTTACGGAGCGCCACGATCCGCCCGCATATTTTGACGAGCTTCCCTGCTTCGAAGGAGGCATGCAGTTCGTCGAGCCGCGCCGTTCGCTCGAACGCCTGACCAAAGGCGGGAAATCCAGCCGCTTCGAGCTGGTTCATATTTTCAATGCGTTGCTGACGATATTCGTTTCCGGTGGTTTCTTCGCTCATGTAATCTCCTCAAAAGTGGCCGCAAACCCTATGGATTCGCTGGGGTCAAGTCAATCGGCATCCCCGCCAAAGGCGAGGGTAAAAAAAAGCCCCGCACGAAGGCGGGGCTTAGGAGGAGTATGAAAAAATGCAAAGGCTAAAAGGATGAAGGGGTATTCAACAAGGGGTCGCTTGTCGTGACATTCCTTGATGATTCATCCTTCGCCAATGCAAAAGTGATGCGGCTGGCCGAATCCGGCGCAACAGTGACAATCTTGGTTTTAAAGCCGTCGAGTTGGAGTTCAAAAGTGCGTTCGCTACGAACACGCTGCTCGAGAGGGGTTTGGCCAATCAGTTCAGCCCCGCCGGGGCGGTAGACGGCCGCGCCGCTTGGATCGCTATCGATCAATACGGTTTTTTCTAGCGAACCCAAGGCTTGCACCAGAGGAACAACGACCTCGTAAGAAGAATCCGCCGAGAGCATGAAGGGCTTAATATCAAATCCCTCCTTGTGCACTTCAAAAGCCGTATTTTTCTCCACTAAAACTTCAATCGGAGTGGTTCCCAGAAGCTCTACACCGCCGGAGCGATACAACTCAGCATGGGGCGGATTGCTTTTCACCGTAATATAGGGCTTCGGATCCAGCGTTACGATAACCTGTCGTGGAGAGTCCGAGGCGAGTGTGATTGTTTTGCTGTAGTAGCGATCCGCGGAGATAATCAACTCCATATCCTCTTTCACCAATCGACGATAGGGCGTTTTCCCAAGGGTAACGCCTCGGTGAATCACGATCGCATCTTCCGGTTCGGAGTATACGATAATGATGGGTTCCCGAGCGAGCTCGACGATAAAAGGACTGACCGTATCCGGTCCAACGGAAATTTCTTTGGAATAGTATCCATCCTTGCGCAGTTCGATCAAACGGTTTTTGATCGCTGTAACCGCGAGCGGTGTTACGCCCAACTTCTGGTCATTCGAAGTATAGACCTCCACATTTTTTGGCTTACTCACGAGCATCACGGTCGGGGCGCGTTCAAGTTCGATTACCAAATCTCCTTCTGGATCTTCTGGAATGGTATAGTTTTGCGAGGTATAACCCGCCGAGCGAATTTCAAACGTACGATACGGTTTGTCGTAATCCACGCGATACGGCGTCTTGCCCACCGGAGTATCCTTTCCCTCAACAAACAACTCAGCACCGGTCGGTTGACTCAGCAACAGAACTCGATCCCGGCGTTTCAGTTGAACGGCAATATTTTCCGGACCGATCGGCGATAACAATACCGTCTTGGAAAAATACCCTTCCTTGCGAACCACCACTTCCCGAGCATTCGCATAAAGAGAAACCTTCGTGGGTGTACCCCCGACCAGTTTGTCGTTATTCTTATAGTAGACATTTGCACCATCCGGCACACTCGATACCGTGACCGGCGCGCAACCCGACCCTAAAACCCCCGCAAGCAAACTGCTCACAACCCATACATTTATCCATAGTTTTTTCTTCATATCATTAACCCTTTCGGTTTCTTAACGTTCTAATTAACAAGCGGAAGGTATTAAGCAGTACACATGCCAACTATGGGGAACATCTTATTTATTGTGATTTTTTTCGTGCTCTAGCACACGCGGATACCTATTGACGCATCCGAACAAATCAAATTAACTCCCTCCCATAAACCGTAGCGATCCATCCAGACCTCACAATGAGCACACACGCCCTCCATTTTAATCAAGCGAACGAATGTTCCCCCCTCGAAAACATCGAGCGTCTTCCTTTCGTCAAGCGCGCTGAAGGGCCCCACTCCCTCGTGCAAAAAGGAATTGCAGCCTACCCCGAAAACCGGTCTGCTTCATCCCCTCCCAAACGGAGATTATTTTGAAATCTAAAATTTTTATGAAAAAACAGAAACGCATCGCCGAGCGCAAAACCGAAAGCGTGAACAAAAAAGAAGTGCCCTACAAAGCCATTGGACTGGGGCTGTTGCTCTGGATCTTCGTCACTTGGCTTTTCTTCGGTAGCGGTATTGTCCGACACATCGACATTGCCGAAGGCCAACGCGTCCCTTCCACCATCGTCGCCTCCGTCGATTTTGAATGTGACAATCTAACCGCGACCGCCTTCGGCCGCACCAAGGCCGCCAGCGCCGTTCCGCCCGTATTCACCATCGATCCGCTCTCCCGGGACCACACCATCGAGGTCATCGAAAAAATCTTCACCCGCCTCCAACAGCTTTCCTCCGCGCCGAGCAACCAAGTCCAACTTATTGAACGATCTCTAGGCGACCTACTCACCGGATCGCCAGTCCACACCCGCGAACTGATCGCCCTGATTCCGAGCAACCAGCTGGCCTCCGTCAAAACAACCCTCGTCACCCATATCACTACGGTCATGTCCGCCGGAATTCTCTCCGACGAATATCAACGGACCCTCTTCCGCGATGCCCCCGACCGCAAGCTCACCATCACCGATGGGGCAACCTCCGCCACCGTCTCCCAGCAAGACATCTATTCCATCCGCAAGGCCCGCCAGACCATCTGCAAAAATCTCGTCGAAACTCCCCAGCGCGAGCTCGTCGAGCGCCTGCTGGTCAGGCTCGTCGTCGACAACTTGTCCTACGACGAAGCCGCCACCGAAATCCTTCGTAACGAAGCCATGCAACAGATCAACCCGGTCGTGCAACAACACCTCTCCGGCACCACGCTCGTCCGCGCCGGCGAATCCGCCACCGCACAAACCTTGCTCCTGCTCAAACAGCACGAACAAACGCGCCAAGAAGAACAGGAAGTCATTGAACAAGTCATGGAGATCTTCGGCAACAGCATCCTCCTGCTTGCCGGACTCATCGCTGCCGCCGCCATCCTTCGCATCATTGCACCTAAAATTCTTCAACGCCCCGACCAGCTTCTGTTGCTCGTCATCCTCTCGCTCTTCACCCTCGGCTTAGCCCGCTTGCTCACCTACTTCTCCGTGCAATATGCGATCATTTCGCCCGCCCTACTTATGTATCTCGTGCCGCACGCACTCGCCATCCTACTTGCCGGAATTCTGCTCGGCGGCAGTGCCGCTATCGCCCTCGGCCTCTGGACCAGCTTCGCCACCGCCGTCCTCTTCGACCAATCCTTCAATGTCTTCGCGCTCGGCCTCCTCATCACCATCACCGCCACCAGCACCGCGCGCAACGTACACCGCCGCTCCAGCCTCTTTCAGGCCGGCCTCTGGGTCTGTGCCATCAAAGTCCTATTCGTCCTCGTATCCGCCACCCTCAACCGTCCCATCGTGCCCGTTTTGATCGGCCAGCTCTTCGCCGCCATCCTCGCCGGCATGCTCTCTACCGTGCTCGTGCTGCTGCTCATTCCTATTTTTGAAAAGCTGTTCAAAATCACCACCGATATTACCCTGCTCGAACTCTCCGATATGGGCCACCCGCTCCTCCAAAAAATGGCCATCCAGGCCCCCGGCACCTACCACCATTCTCTCATGGTCGCGACCCTCGCACAAAACGCCGCCGAAGCCATTGGCGCCAACGCCCTACTCATCCGCGTCTGCGCCTACTATCACGATATCGGCAAGATGGCCAAACCCGAGTTCTTCACCGAAAACATCCAACACAAAGAAAACCCCCACGACGAACTCTCGCCGCACATGAGCGCGCTCGTCATCGTCTCGCACGTCAAAGAAGGCCTCGCCCTCGCCAAGCGTCATAAGCTCCCTCAACCCATCCTCGATGCCATCGAACAGCATCACGGCAACGGCCTCATTTCCTATTTCTACCACAAGGCTAAGACCCAACAGCAAAAAGATCTCGAATCGGCCCATTCCAGAAAAAGCACCATTAACGACAGCGACTTTCGCTACGGCGGCGCCCCCGCCGTTTCCCCCGAAATGGCCATCCTCTCCCTCGCCGACGCCTCAGAAGCCGCCGCCCGCTCCATCGAAAAACCCACCCCAAAGAAAATCGCTAGCATGATGGACGAGATCTTCACCCTGAAAATTCGCGATGGACAGATGGACTATGCCAGCCTCACCATGGCCCAAATTAACATCGTCAAACAATCCTTCGTATTCTCCCTCTCCAACATGTTGCACGGCCGTATCCCCTACCCCAAAGACCATGAAAACAAGCTTGATCAACCCCCTAAAAAATCAGCTGATTCAGCTGAATAAAATTCAGGCGCTCACCCACTGGCTCGGCCAGCAGCTCGCCGCCCAAACCGCACCCGCCGTCTGGGGCGAAGTCTCCATCATCTTCCTCGACGATGTCGGCATCACCCAAACCAACCGCGAATACTTTGGAAAGAACCGCCCCACCGACGTCATTAGCTTTCGCTACGATCCCATTCCCGGCGAAGACGATCTACTCACCGGGGACCTCCTCATCAACGTCGACCGCGCCATCGCCGAAGGCACCGCCCGAGGAAACATTAACTACGAGCTCGCCCTCTACATCGCCCACGGATTCGACCACCTCTCCGGCGCCGAAGACAACACGCCCGAAAAGCATAAGAACATGCGCACCACCGAAACCGCCTGGCTCCGCATCGCCGAAGAGCAAGGGTTACTCACCGGATTATTCAAAAATAAATAAGCCTACCTTTCAAGATTTCGCATTCGACTTCCAATCCGGCCGTATGTGGAATATTGTGACGGCCTTTTAGAAGCTTGGAGCCTTCCTATGATTAAATACGCCCTGACCAAACTCATCAGCAACGAATCACTAACCCGCGCGGAAGCCGCCGATGCCATGACCGATATTATGTCGGGCAAGGCCAG
>JAJRRI010000081.1 GCA_024279685.1 Verrucomicrobiota bacterium
CGCTTCGATGATTACGAACAAAACAATCGTAGACGATGCTTCCAGCTTCGTTTCGCACACCTACGAATACGATTCCCTCGACCGGCTGATGGGAGAGTCTTCCTTCACGAATGGAAATTTCGTGTCCGAGGTTCGATATTCCTACGACTTAGCTGGTAACCGACTGACGAAAACCATTGATGATCTTGGCCTTGCCTACACCCTCGGCACCGGCAACCGCCTCGTCTCCGCTCAGGCCGCATCCATTATCGACCTCACCGGTACCTCCACCGAACCCATCGGCACCGACGATCGCTGGGGCGAGCTCTGGGTTAGTAATTTGACTGCTGGGATCGGCTACATCCCGCAAACCTCCGAGCTCAATTTTTGGGTTGAGGATCTTGCCCTCATTCTTGGCACCAACCAACTCGTTGCCGCCCTGCGCGACCAGGCAGGCAATACGGACTACACCACCAATACCGTTTACCTCTCCGCCGCTAGCACGAATATGCAATACGCATATAACACGGCTGGATGCATGACCAACTTCAATGGCATAGCCTTGGAATGGGACGAACGTTATCGGCTGAAATCAGTGCAATCTGCGCAATCGGTGGAGGTCTCTTACGAATATGATGTTCTGGGTCGCCGCGTTTCACGTACTGAAGGAAGCGCAATCAACTACTTTATCTACAACGGTAACCAAGTCGCCGCCGATCTCGACGGCTCCGGCACGCTCCTGCGCACCTATGTCTGGGGCATGGGCATCGACAACTTGCTCTCCTTCACCGACCACACAACATCGAACACATATTATGCAATCAAGGACCATCAAAATACTGTCCTCGCCTTGGTAGATGCCACCGGCACCATCGTCGAATCCTATACTTACGATGCGTATGGAAACACCCGCGCCTTCGATACCAACGGCATGGATCCTCACCGCTTCCGCCCTCGGCAATCGCTACACCTTCCAAGGTCGTGAGATCGACTGGACCACCGGCCTCACCTATTTTCGCGCTCGTTGGTACGATCCTGAAACTGGTCGCTGGCTCTCTAAAGATCCGATTGGCATTGCAGGTGGCCTGAATCAGTATGTCGCCTTCGGGAACAACCCTGTAAACTTTGTTGATCCTCTGGGCTTGGATGCAAAAGATACTTGGGCAGAAGGAGCGGCGATGGCTGGTTTAGCTGGAGGACTTGGTGGCTTGGCAATTTCGTACCCTGTGGCGGCTGTCGGAGCAGGAATTGGGGAATTGATCATTGCCCCTATTGACTTTTTTATGGAGGAAGACTTTCCATCACCGTGGGAACAAATGAACCAAGCTTATCTTGAAGCGTTGAAAGCCCTGCTAGAAAGCATGAAAGTTAAGAAAGGTAGTAGCGATGACGATTGTTGAAATGAAATTAACTCTAGTGAGATAACAATATGGAAGTGTTTGGAGCATTAATATTTTGGGGATTTATCTGGGTTACCTTAACATGGAGATGTTTTTCGGTGACATCCATTTGTAAGGAAGTCGCTGAAGGAAAAACGACAAAAGATGCCCTGCTCTTTCAGATTTTACAAGGAGGGATATTCCTCTTTGCGGCCAGTAGTATTCTCTGGTCTGGAAGAAATATAACCAGAATTATTGTGTCAGGCTCACTATTTATTACTGGCATTTGGTACTTTTACTCATGCGTAAAAACCGTGATTGAATTGAAGAAAATCCGGAGCACAGAGGGTGGAAACGGATCTAAATCACCCAAACCCTGATCCCAGCCCACCACCTCTACCAAGCACGCTAAATTATCTAGCTTTGGCCCTTGTCGTGCAACGGATAGGAGGAGCACTTGCTGCAGGTGATGGGCCTTTGCCATTTCTTGATATTTTAGGTGCAGGATTGGCTATTGATGGCATTGCCGATATTACGTTGAATTATGGGCAACTTCTTGGCGCGTTAACGGGCACAGATATGTCGGATGTTCCCATAGATTTCACTGACATGGCTGTTGATGGAATTACGGGTAATGATGAGGTTGGTGATGTTGCTGGAAAAGGTGTTCGTCCTATTATTTCATCATTTTCTAGTTTGAGCCTGTGAAGGCTTTCTTTTAGAAAGTAGAAAGTTCCAGCCGTTGGAACTGTTCTTTGACAATTTAATCCGTGCTAGCCGCTTGCTTCGCCGCGGAGGAAACAGAAGTAGACGATGCTTCCAGCTTCGTTAGGCGCACCGAATTTGATTGGGATTCCGCCGGAAACCGCACGGCCATGCGCAAGTATACGGATGGCTTGCTGGCCTCAACCACCGTCTACGACCCGGCATCGTCCCTTAACCAGATGACGGGTTGGTGGTTTGGCAATACCAACGCCGTTTATCTCTATGATGCCAACGGCAACCGCACCAACAAAACGGTGACGATCACGGACTACACCGAACAGACGGAAACCACGGCATATGGATACGACGAAGACAACCGCCTGACTTCCGTTTTCGACATCAACAACGCCGGGAAAACGAACGGATATACCTTCGCCTACGACTACCGCCCCCGCCGCTACTATCGCGCAACGCCCGCCGAAACCAACCTCTGCGTTTTCAGCGACGGCCTGGCCGTTCAGGAATACGACGCAGCCGGCACGATTTCGCCGCTCTCCGGAATCTTCATCCTTACCGAGCCGTTGGTGCCCGGCAACCTTTCCGTCGAAAACATCCGCACCGCCGGATACGGCGGCGGAGTCGGCGGCATGGTCTACTCCATCAAAAATGGCCAGCTAAAGGCCAGCCACTCCAATCATCGCGGCGACGTCGTCGCCAAAACCGACCACCTCGGTAACCTCTCATGGTTCGCGAGATACAACGCCTACGGCACCCGCTTCCACGAATTCGGCGCAACCCATGATCGCCAGCGGGGAAACACGAAGGATGAGGAAGAACCGCTGGGGTTCATCAACGATGGTATGAGGCCGCGCGACCTTGAGCACGGGTGCTACTTTACTCGTGATCCAGCGGGCTACATCGATACGCCGAATCTATATCTCTATGTAAGAAATAACCCCGTAAACCTATTTGACCCAACAGGGTTGGAACCCAAAATGGGAACACCGTTGCTGATCGCGTGGGAGTTCATTCTCAGCATTTCCGCTCGGATCGATGATGCCATCCAAGACTGCACTGGCGGATACGGCATGGATGCTTTGGAGATGGATCTGATTGTCAATGGCGTTCCCTACGACGAAATGGTCGGGGCGGTGGGCGTTGGCCTTGTTAGAGCCAGCAAGATCATCACCAAAACAGATAAGGTGCTTGATTCCGTGGACCTGGTTTCCGACACCTCGCGGGGATTGAAAACTGCCGCATCAAAAGGCGATGAAGCTGCCGGGGTAACTACTAAGTTGAATAAGGCAGAGACTCCTTCAAGTGTAGCAACAAAAGCGACTCAACCTAGTCCCCAGCAACGTGGGCGCATAAACGAAGCAAAAGTTTTGGATGGTATCGGAGAGACTAAAAACACGCAGAAATTTAAAACCTCTCAAGGAAATACAATTCCTGACTTTGTGAATGACTCCCAGATAGGAGAAATCAAGGATACAAAAAGGGTTTCAAATACAGCACAGCTACGGGCGCAAAAAGAGGCAGCTCAGGCTAGTGGACGAGAACATGTAACAATTCCTGGGGATAACACGACCGTATCCAGACCTGCGACCGAAGGAACAACGGTTGTTCGTCGCGACGACATTGGGCCAGCTCCCGTCGAAGATACCACAACCACTGATTAGAGGAGATACAAACCAATGACAGCCAAAGAAAATGTTGAGAAGTTGATGGATGAGTTGATCCCATTTGCTAGGAAGATGATTGCTATCGAAGGCGAGTTTTATCCGTATGGTGGATTTATCAATGCCACAGGAGAGATTGTGCATGTAGGAGTTGAAAAAGATGATGAATATCCCTCTAGTGCGGAAATGGAGAATGACCTACAAGCTACATTTTATCGCATGGCCAAGTCAGAAGAATGCATAGCAACGGCAATTGTTGCGAATGTGCGTGTAATTCCCCCTGGAGAAAAAAAAGCATATGATGCAATAAGAGCCTCTCTGAATCACAGCAACGGTTATTCTGCGTTGATTTTCTTACCATATGTAGTTTCTGAGAGTGGGGTGGAGTATTTTCAGCTATTTGCTCATAAAGGAGAGAATATAACTTTCAAGTCGGCAGCCATTGATACGACAGAGGAGGTCGCAGAATGAAACCTCAAATCTTAGCAGAGTTCAGTGTTTATATATCATACAGTCAAATATCAGCTTTTGACGGGAATAATGAACCCCCGCGCCAACCAAAAGCGTTGACTGTGCCAATCTGGAAAAAAGTCAGCCCGTGAATGTAGCATTTTATGAGAGCGCGGTTTAAAATTCGGTTTGTATGTGTCGCGCTTGATGATTGGGTTCATTGGTGCCTTTCCGACGTTCGGACAGGGCATCCAAACAATGGAAGATGGATCGGTTATCTTTCCCGTGTTTGGAAATAATCTGGTTCAACTCGATTCGCTTGGGCGGCTGGAGGGTGTGCTCAATTCGCGCGGCGGGTTGACGACTTTTTCGTATGACGACGCCGGAAAACCTCTCTCAACGCACCGCCGCCGATCTCAAAATCATCGACTATGGCTACACCGAACTCAAACTTGAAGAGCAGGTAGCCACTCTGCCGCATCCGGCTCCCGGTCGGGGTCTTCTGGTGCGGGGCTACCTCTTCGGCTTGCGGCGGAATCCGTTGCGGATGGCGAGGGTCGAGACGACCCAGAGAGCCTCGTAGACAATATTGCCGCTCATCTTCGAGGTACCTTCCTGGCGGTCTTCAAAGACGATGGGAATTTCACCGATGCGGAAACCTTTCATCCAGGCCTTGTGGGTCATCTCGATTTGAAAGCCGTAGCCGTTGGCTTTGACGATATCAAAGTTGTACGCCTCTAGGACCTCGCGCCGGAAGCATTTGAACCCGCCGGTGGGATCGGTGAAGGGCATGCCGGTGATGGCTTGAACGTAAACCCCCGCTCCGCGACTGAGCATGAGACGGGAGAGCGGCCAGTTCATGATGCGGATGCCGCCGACATACCGCGACCCGAGAACGAGGGCGTGACCCTTCCGAACCGCATCGCGGAAGTTAGGAATTTCGTTGGGGTCGTGAGAAAAGTCGCAATCCATTTCCATAATGAATGAATAGTCGCGTTCCAGCGCCCATTTAAAACCCGCGAGGTAGGCGCGGCCGAGGCCGTCTTTGGAGGTGCGGTGCATCACATGAATGCGCTCTTCCTTTTCGGCCAGCGTATCAGCCAACGCCCCCGTGCCATCCGGCGAATTATCATCTACAAAAAGCATATCCGCGTGCGGTGAGGCATCCAACACGGCGGCAGCAATCTTGTTAATGTTCTCTTTTTCGTTATAGGTCGGGATGATGACCAAGGTATCGATATCGTTCATATTTTAAAACCTAGATAAAAGCGCGATTTACTGCAAGCGATAGTGGCTTAAATCACAACAACCCGTGCGCCTTTGGCTGAAATAACCACTAATGTGGCCGTTTGAGTTTTTGATTTTGGGAGCATCTTTCGCGCAGCTTTCCTATATAAATTCAGCTGTTCACTATAGGCCTCGATCACAGCAGCATCGGTTGCCTCGGTAAATTTATAGTCGAAGATCGAAAAACCATCGTTGGTGCGGCATAGCAGATCGATTGTGCCATCGATCAGGCGGTTATCATCATGCAAGACGAATGGCATTTCCGGATGAATTTCCAACATATCGCTCGTCACGGTTTGCATGAGCGCGCGTGCTTTCTCGATCCGTATTTCAAGAGCTACGGCTGCGGACATTTCAACGCCAAATCCGTGGCACAGGCGTTCGAGCCACGCTCGGATATCGCCGCACCAACCGTTCAGTGCCACTTGTTCCAGTACGGCGTGGCCGAGCGATCCAATGGCGGATGTGGTTGCGCGTGAGGATGGAGATGTATGCATCTCACCTGTAAGTTCCTGCGCCAGTTTCGTGGCTGGCATACGCTGAAGTGTCGGGGGCGTGGGAGGGGCGGGGAGCGTTTCTAATGCGGCGGTAAGGCGGCCTGCGGTTGGAAGGATATGCGTTCCCGTTTGTGGCGATTTGGCCGCTTCGGCGAGGACGGAGTAGGGGATGGCCGGAATCTCTTTTCCGATGAGTGGTTCCATGTATTTAAGCCATCCCGCAGACTTTTTTCCCGGCGAGGCGGACGTAATAACGAGATCGCGCGCACGGGTCATTGCCACGTAGAAAAGGTTTTTTAACTCATGGTCGCGTATACAACTCGCCCGCTTATTGGCCGCTTTAAAGCCCGGAGATTCGGCCTTGGTTTTATCCGGTGCGGTAATCCTGATTCCAAGAGTTGATCGCTCTTCTTCATCGATAAAAACCTGTGTAAACTGAGTGTTGGCCTGGGCGTTGAAGCTGATGTCCGGCAAAACGACGACGCGCTGAGTGAGTCCCTTTGAGCCATGTACGGTCATGATGGTGACCGCATTTTGTGCGGGGTCGAGTAAGGCGGCCTCGGCAACCTGCGGCGGGTTTTTGATCTGTTTGGCCAACTTGCGGGCGACCGTGGCTGGTGTGGTTTGCGCGCCGCGTTCGTGTTCCCGCAACCAGTCCAGTACCTTGCGTAGGTTAGCGAGCCGTTGGGTGCCGCGTGGCAACCCGGCCTGCAGGGCATCAAAACCCGTCTCGTCGATCAACATCCGCACCAACTCCGAGGCCAGCTTCAAGCGCAATCCTGTGCGGTAGCGCTCGACCACGTCGGTTTTCTTGGAATAGTTGTTCATTAAATTTTCGATGGAGAAACCCTCTTCGCTCCAGGCGAGTTCGGCAAGGGTTTCATCAGAGAGGCCGATCCACGGTGAGCGCAGGAATCCGATGAGCGAGTAGGCATCTGCCGGATTGGTGATCACATTAAGGAAGAGCGAGACATCGCGCGTCTCTTGCCGGGCAAAGAGGCCGCGCCCTTTTCCACCCAGGGTGTATGGGATTCCTGCGTGGCGCAGTGCCTGTTCCAGGGTGGATTGATGTGTTGTACGGCGGAGCAGGATGAGGACATCGGAGTAGCGATAGCGATTCGTTGTGTCCGTAGGCCGGAAGGTGCCTGAATAACGGAAATGAGGTTGCCATTCGCTGGATGCGTTAACGAGTAGGTGGATTCGATTGGCGACCGCTTCCATTTCTGCGGCGACCTTTTCTTGTTTTGGCTCGTCGGCGAGCGCCTCGTCTGGGGCGAGAAATTCGACACACGCTTTTTCTCCGACGGTTTCTATGTTGGATTGCAGATTTTCGTTTTCGGAATAGTCTTCTTTTCCGTAGACCGAAGCGAAGAGGGCGTTGACTACGTCGAGAATGGGCTCCTTGCTCCGATAGCTAGTTTTCAACGTCTTCTTTTCTAGGATGTCGGCAGCAAGGTCAGGCATTACCCGTGGATCGGCGCCGCGCCAGGTATAGATGCTTTGCTTTTTGTCGCCGCAGATAATTAAGTATGTTTCGTTGCGCCATAAGGCTCGAATAAGTTGGTACTGGACGCGAGAGGTGTCTTGCACTTCATCGACAATCACATAGTCAAATTCCGGCTGAGCGATTCCCGTTGTTAGTAGGTTGGCGGCCATCTGAAGTTGGTCGTCGAAGTCGACGGTATCCATGGCGTGCTTGCGTTGTTGGAATTGTTGGGCGACGGCTTGGACGTAACGGGCAAAGGCTTGGGCCGCAGGGAAACGTGCGCGGTAGGCAACCCCGTCTTCGACCGCTTCTTTGAGCGCCCAAAAATCATCCGAGATTTCCTTGGCTCCGCCGCGACCAAATTTTTTAATGCCTAGTTCATTCAATCGGCTGACTAAAGCCTCGGCCTCGTCTGTTTCCTGTAGGCCTTGCTGGATAAGAGCGAGGGCGGCGCCCACGGCAGGTGTAATTTTTGGGAGGGCTTGAATACGCTGGACGATCAGCTCGAACTCAATTCGCGTTGCGATCGGGGCTGGCGGAGGGAGCATTTCTTCCGCTTGTTCGAGCGAGATCCCTAGACTGCTCGCTTGCGAAATCAGGTGGGGAACGGTTTCGGTGATGCTGCTGCCAAAGCCCCCGCCGCTTCCAATCAGGTGTGCGCCGGAGCAGAAGGTTTTAAAGTTGGCGTCGGTTTCTAACCGGGTCAGTAGTTCGTTGTGGGAAATTTGGTCGAGTAGATCCTCGCGGTCGTCGCCCGTTAGCACGGAGAATCCGGGCGACAATCCGGCCTCCAGCGCATGCTCGCGTAGCAGGCGGGTGCAATAGGCATGGATGGTTCCAATGGGCGCGGAGGGTAGATGTGCCATCGCAGTAATCGCTTGTTCGGCGAGTTGTCCATCGTCGGCCGACTCGGCACGGTGGCGAGCCTGTAATAACTGGTTCGACACGCGCCGGCGTAGTTCGGCTGCCGCGTTATCGGTAAAGGTCATCAATAGAATTTTACGCGGGTCGATCCCTTTTTCGAGAACCAGTTCCTCATAGAGATTGACCACTTGATAGGTCTTTCCCGTTCCGGCCGATGCGTTGTAGACAAGATTCATAGTGAGCTTGTGGATAGGGAGGTTATAAAAACCTGCGACGAGGACCGGAACGTCTGGATCGTTTCTTTTTCTGTTTTTCTTTTTTTTCGGGTTCAGCATCTAAGTTTTGGTCATTCCGAAGGCGGCTGGATGCTCCGCTGGAGACGGCGCCAAAGGTATCGAGGGTGAGAGATCCCGCCCCTTTAAGGAGGTCTCCGGCAAATCCGGTTACACTGGAGACGGAGCCGATGATGGCATCGTAGAAAGCTCCGTATAGCTTGGCCGAGGTCTCGCTAATACTGGCTCCCCCTTTTTCTTTTCCGATATCCGTCATTTCGATGTTGGGTAAGGGAATGGGGGCGGTGGGTAGGGCGGAGATTTTGGCTTTCACCATCCCGTCTTTTACGAGCAGGTGCGAGATGATGATTTTTTGGCCCGTTGGAGCGTTGGTGGTTGACGTATCGGCGATGGATGGTGGCGGATTTGTGGTGCTGATTACTTCGTCTTCTTTTTCTTCTGAGAGGGATTTTTTGCGCTTCTGGGTGGCGGATTCGATGAAGGCTTGCAGGGCTTTAATGTTGTCGGTCGCTAGTTGGCGTTCGTAGGTAATTTGTGGGTTTTCGATGAGGATGTCTTCGATGAGTAGGGTGTCGGTGGACATGGAGTCAGGATCAATTTTAACGGTGATTTTTTTGACGGCTGTCAGGGAGTCATTGGCAAAACCAGGGGGGTTCCCAATGTTGAGGCTGTCGATTTGAAGGAGGCCCTTGGGCGGTTCGACGGAAAGGTGTTCAATGGCGGCGAGGGTGAAGAATTCCTCGGTGGGAGGCGCTTGGTTTTCGCGGTTAGCTCCAAGCCTATTTTTGAGCCTGAATGTGCGCTTAGCCAAGAAGGTTTCATTGGTCGGGATTGGGCTGGTCATGGTGACCGAAAAGTTGGTTATTACCAGAGAATTAAGTAGGATGGGGGGCTCCGCTAGGAGTACGGGAGGCTGGGGTTTTTCTGCAGTAATAATTGGGGCAGGCTCTGTGGAAGAAGGCGTGAAGCCGGCGATAATTTTCTGAAGTTCGGTCACGTTCCCGGTGGTGTTAGTTTGTTCTAGGTTGATCAAGGGAGAGTTGATGTAGATTTCTTTGATGACGGTCTGATCGGAGAAAACAGATGCGGGATCAATCGTTATGTCGATATGGGGAAGGTTGAAAAGATGGGGGGGGGTGAATCCGCCTGCAGGGTTGGGAATGGGGATGGCTTCAATGCGTAGGGCTCCCTCGATGAGTTTAACGGAGATGTTTCCGATGGAGGCCATGGTTTGGAGTCCAACGGGGGCATGGGTATGGGTGGTATCGAGAAGCTTGAGCTGGATGTCATCGATGAATAAATTGTGTAATTCGAAAGGGGGCGGGGTGGGTTCGGATATAACTAAGACCGCCTCTTTTTCGGGTTTTGGCTGAGCGGATTTCGCGGAGGTTTTTTTGTGGGTATCCGTCGCGATTCGTTTGGCAATTCGCATGAATTCGGTGACGGTATCGGTTTGTAGATTTTGTTCTAAAAAGACATACGGTTTGATTACCTGAATATCTTGGATGGCAACCGTAGGGAGAGCGAGCGTTGCGGGATCGATTTTGATTTTTATGGCTTCGAGTTCAAATACGTTAGGTGTGGCTAAAAGTTTGGGGTTGCTGAGGCTCAGGTTACTGAATTGTACGTCTCCAGAGAGGGGGTTCGAGGTAAATTTTTCGAGTCGGAGGCGAATATTAAGCTCTGGCTTGGTTATGTTAACGATGTGCAGTTGAGTGTCATTGATAATGAATTCGTGGAGCTCGATCGTTGGGCCGGGTTCGGCTGCTCGGGGAGATTCCTCGATTAGAGGGGTGGTTTTTTTGCTGGGTTTAGAGGTGAAGCTCTTAGAGATTTTCAGGAATTCGGCGAGCGTATCGGTCTCGGAATTTTGCTCATAGTAGGCATAGGGTTTGGTGATCTCTACTTTTTCAATAACGATAGCGTCGGAGTAGATGGATTCTGGATTCAATTTAAGAGCGAGGGACTCGAGCGTGAAAATATGAGGCGTGCTCAGGAGTCCTGGATGGCTGAGGGTCATGTTTTTGAGGTGCACTACCCCATTGCTCATGCTGAGTGTTAGTTCTTCGACGGCTAAATTGACATCAAGATCGGGATCAGCGGTGTTGGCGAGGAACATTTTAACATCGGTAATTCTCAACTGATTAACAAGGATCTCTTTCGGCGCTTTGTCGTCGCCTTCTTTTTCAGGTTTGGGTTTCTTGGGCTGATTAGGATCGATATTAGCAAAGGCAAAAAGGTTGGTGATGTACTCGGTAATGTTGTCGGTTGCACTGTTTTGTTCATAAACAAAATACGGGCTACTGATCAGAATTTCATGAATAATGAGGGTGTCGGAAAAAAGAGTTTCAATATCAATGGCAATACTCACTTCAGCTAGAGAGACTGTGTTGCTATATCCAAAAGTCTCGTGATTCCCAATTTCGAACCCGGCTAAAATGAGGGTTCCTTGGCGCGGATTGATGGAAAGCCGTTCCATGGAAATTGGCGCTCCCAATGCTTTAGAACCAATTTTCTCAGCAAGAATTTTAACCGTGGGGCCGAGCCAAAAAAAGAAGGTGGCGGTAAACAGTGCGACGAGTACCAGTAATAGGGTCGCTAAGCTGAGCAGGGCGCGTTTGAATCCTTTCCCATGTTTCATGATCTTTTATTCCTCTTGTGCAGCGAGTTTCATTGGGTAAATGATCCACGTTAATCCGATTATCAGAACATAGGAAGTCTATATCCGTAGAATGGAGGTAGAAGGTAAATTAAACGGATTATTTTTGAGAAACGGTACGCCAGACCCGGCACGAAGTGAGGCTGGTGCAATGCGCTATCTACGAAATGGAGGCGGCGCCCCTCAATTCAGATGTCTTAAAGGAAGAGGATGTTACAAGGCCAACTGAGTGTCCGTTGAGGATTTAATACAGAGCCTCTCGACTATGCCGCTCCGGCCTTAGGTTCGGCGTTCTTTACCGGCAGGACCATTTTTGAGTCTACCTTCTTAAAGGGCAGGCTGATCGTAAGTGCGGTAACATTGCTTCTTCGATATTCGAGATGAACGGTTCCATCCATCATTTGAATATAACGCTGGGCGAGCGAAAGCCCAGACTGCAACTCATTGATCTCGTTGTCCTCTGTACCGAAAACTTGAGAGAGTCGTTCATCTTCTTTTGCCTTTCCGGTGTACGCCAATTCGAAGGTAATGGAAACGGAGTCGCCTTTTTCTGATTGATGCGCAGCATGAAGACCCAGCCTTCCTTTTTCAGTATGGGCGAGGGCGTAGCCGAGTACGATTTCGAGTACCTTTCGAACCTTTTGTTCATCAGCTCCCACGAGTTTGGGTAAGTTGTGGGCTGATTGGTACTGTGCGTAACTCACCGCGAAGAAAAGTTTTTTGGTCTTGGCTCGTTGGGTAAATTGATGATCAAGGTCATGGATAAGTTCGTGTAAATTACACGGGCTGTATTTCACGTCGCCCGATTCATCGGCCACATGACTGAGTTCTTTTCGATAGTTCATGGTATCGATCAAGGTGCGGCAACTCCGGTTGATGATCTCCAGATTGCGTTTTTGTTCACCCGTAAGGTTCTCGGCGGTGATGATTGCCGCGACAGATTGAACCACCGGATCGAGCGATGTTTGGATTGTTTCCGTAAATTCATCGACGGTCTTGCTGTTTTCTTGATTGGCCACCTGAGCTTCAGAAAGGTTTTTTTGCAGCTCAGCCTGCCGTTGTTTCAAGTTGGAAATATCGTTTACGACGGCAAGAACCAGCTGCTGTTCTTCGATCTGAATGGTACTTAAGGACACGAGGCCTTGGAACGATAGTTTGTCGGCTTTCAGGAAGTTCCACTCAAAACTGGCGTGCCCTGTTTTTAAGGCCGAATGTAGCTGATCGTTGGCCATGTCGGAGGAAGAGGTGTTTCCTGGTTGTTGCGCGGGAGAAAGCATCGCGATTGTTTTTCCTATTAATGCTTTGGCGGTTTCTTCACCAAATAGATGGGCGGCGGCTAGATTGGCGGAACCAATTTCCCCGTTCTTTGGATTGATTTGGAGGAAAGCATCGCCCGATGATTGGAAGAGAGTTCGGTAGTACTTTTCCTTTTTCCGCAATTCAGTTTTATTTTTCGTGTGCTGCTCGATTTGTTGATGAAACTCCGCTGTATTTTTCTCAATGAGTGCATCGATATTACTTTGGCTTGCATCAAAGGCTAGCTGGAATTCTTTCAGCTCTTTTCGGCCGAGGCGCGATGGCTGATTTCGGTCTTCAGGTTTGCAGAAAGTGTTTGAATTGTTTTTTCAAGTTCGGTGCCCTGTTTCCCAAGAAGCTCTTCCTGTTGGAGAAGATCGCGTTCGGTTTGTTTGAGCGCTTTTACTTCACTCTGTAGGGATTTGGTTGCCTTTGAAATGAGTTGAGCCTGCTCTGTTTTTTCCTGATCAAGATGTTTGTTGGCCTCGGATAGAGCGGCCGCTAATTTTTCTTGTTCCTTGATGGCTTGGGTTAGTTCTGTGGATTGGGTTTTGGCTTGGACCTGGAGAGCTTCTTTTTCTTGTTGAAGGTCATTAGCTTGTTTGCGTAATCGGATTTCCGACAGACGAATTTCCGCGATGTTTAAATTAAGTTTCTGTGTTTCGTGCTCAACCAATTGACTTTGGCGGGTACTCAATTGCTCAAATTTTTGTTCGGAGTGTTTCTTTTTGACCTCCGCTTCCTCACGCGCTTGGATTTGTTGGTTATTTTCCTGAGCCTTTGTTTTCAGCGCTTTTTCAAGTTCTTTGATCCGTCCATCTAGATCTTTTTCTTGCTGACGCAGGGCTTTCTCGCGAATTTGTTTTTTGGCGAGTTCTCGTTTGAACGTTTTGGTCTCCTGTTCGATCCGCTCATTGAATTGCTGTTTAAGCTCATCAAGTTCATCCGTATTCTGAATTAACTTTGTGGCCGCAATTTCCCGCTCGCCGACTTCGTGCTCGAGCTCGATCGCGTGCTGTTCGGTAAGTGTTTGGATACGTTCTTGTGCTGTTTTTAGTCGGGCAGCCACTTTCTTGAGCTGGTTTTCTGCCGTTAAACGGGCGGAGTGCTCGATGCCGATTTTTTTCTTATGGATTTCGGTGAGTTGGGTCGATACTTGTTTGTGCTCTTGTTTAGTCGATTTTAGATCTTGTTGATAGGTATTCAATTCGACTTGGCTGATTTCAAGAAAGGCCTCGGCCTGTTTGTGGAGGGCGATTTCCTCTTGGAGTTGTTTGTCACGACTGGCGGAGAAGATTTCAATTTTTTGAAGCTCATTTTCTTTGATTTCGATGAGTTCTTCCCACTTTTTGCGTTTATCGGTTTCTTTTTCAAGATCTTCTAAGCGAGCCGCGAGTCGTGTTTCAAGTTGTTTTTGGTGAGTTAATAGCGTCGCTTCATTGCGCCGCAATAATTCTTCAGTTTGTTTGCGCTCGCGGAGTTGTTCTTGGAATTCGTGCTGGCGATTATCGAGTTCGGCTTCGCGGACATGTAGTGTTTGATTGGTATTTCGCAGGGTGATCGTTACTTTAGCGTATTCACTTTTTGATTTTTCAAGTTCATCGGTACGGTGTTTGAGGTGTTGCTCAAGTTGCTGGCGTTCGCGCTGAACCAATTCTTCTTTCGATTTGCGATCGCTGATTTCGAAGGAGAGGCCGACGGTGCCCTCAACCAGCCCGTCGTCGGAGACAAGAGGGATTTGAAGGGTTTCCATCCAGCCTGATTTATTACGGGTTTCGTAGGGGCGCTCGATCCGACTCAATTTGCCGGACTTCATAACGGAAATTGCATTTTTATCGTGGTCGCGAGAGGTGGCAGGCATAACCTCAAAAATGGTTTTCCCGATCCAATCCTGTTGCGGAATGCCGGTTCGGTCGGCCAACTTTCGGCTGGCATAGAGATAGCGGCACCGCGTGTCTTTTACGTGAACGTCGGCGGGCAAGGCATCGAGAATACGGTGCATGAATTGAGCCTGACTGCTGAGCTCTTCTTGTTCGCGCCGTTCTTGGCTGACATTCCGCTGGGCACCGCGGATGCCGACGAGGGTCTTGCCTTCGACCAGGCCGATTACATGATTAATGAGGTTGAGTCGATTGCCACGTGGATCTTGCCGAACGCTTTCAACCGCGGCTAATTTGTAGTTTGAGGTAATCAATGTCTTGATCGCATCGTTATTTTTAAACGGTCCGCAACCGCCGGAGAGTTCGTTAATTCCTTTGCCGATCAGTGATTCAACGGATGTGCCGTATAATGCGGCGAAGGTTTCGCTACACTCGATAAGTTTCATTTTTTCCATGATCGTTGCTGCCATTTTATCGGCGGATGCGTTCAATGGAATAGGGGGGTCAGCGGCTAGGTGATAGTAGCCCTCGACCGTCTCGTCGACGAAGCGGGCAAGGCGGAGGGTCTCCGCTTTTTCTAAACGTTGTTCTTCGTGAAAAGGGGTTACATCCGAAATCCATCCAATATAGCTCTCAACCTCCTTGCGTTTATTGAGCACCTTGTTTGCCCGGCAGGCCACATGGGTTTCATCGTCTTTGGAGTTCCGAAAGCGGAAGTTGAGCGAAAGAGGGGTGTCTTCTTCGATAAAACTTTTCCACGCTTGGTCAAAGCGTTTGCGATCATCGGGATGAATGGCGCTTTGGAAGCCTTCCTTCAGCGCTTTTTTCGGATAGAGGCCGGAGAGTTCTTGAAGGCTGGAGTTAATGTAAGTGCACGTGCCTTCCAGATTCATCTGGAACATTCCGATCTGGGCATCGAAGAGAATATTCTGATAGCGGGTCGTCGTTTGCTTAAGATCCTGCTGGGACTTTTCGAGAGTCTGGTTGGTTTCGGTCAGATGTTCGCGGGTCGTTCCAAGTTCGGTGATCATATCTTTAAGCTGTCGGTTGGCCGCATTAAAACGCTGTTGAAAGAGGAAGAAAAGAATAATGGAACAAATCAGGAGTGCGCCGACAATGAGAAAGGCCGTCATGCTCATTTCAACCGGGAAGGTGGATTTCACCGAGTTGACCATTTGGGCATGGGTCACTTCCGGCCACAGTGTGGCCAGTGCCATTCCTGCAAAGGGGAGGACGGATTGTTTTCTTCGCTTCATTCTCATTTGTAGATACCTCGGACAAATTTCTTAGGATCTTTTTGCTGGAGCCGGGTTTTTATTCGCTTTTCGCCGGGCGCAGTAAAAAGAGAGCCGCACTAAAGAATACAATGTAGCCGGCAAGTGGAGCGGCCGTGTCTTTCGTTTCCGGGGCTCCGGATTCATCGTTTGTGCGTGTCGAGGAAACCGCTCGGTTTGATTCCGTGGACTTCATATCCTTGAGCAAAGACTCAAGCCGAGAGGTCTGGGCCCCCGCATTCGACTTGGGTGCATCGGTGGCCGTTGGAATAGGCGAGGATTTAGTTTCGGCGGCGTTCTGGATGTTCGCAAGCAGTGCGGGGGTGGAGTGGGGGTCGACCGAAATTCGGGCTTGCATGAAAATCATGTCCCGATGGAAAATTGGGGTCATAAGCTCGCACCCCTGTGCCGCCGAGATCCGTTTTTCAGAAATCATTTTTGAGATGATGTTCTTTTTATGTTGGATGCTCAATGCGGAGTTAATTGTTAATTGCCCATCGTCACCGATAATGATCTTACGGCTTGAATCCTCAAGAAAGGCCTCGAATGGGTTGGTCTTGACGTCGATATGTACCGTTCCGCCCATAATATGAAGTTCGGAAACTCCGCCTTTTTTGGCTAAGGTTTTTAGATCCAGCCCTTGGATACGGTAGACCGATTGGTCGCGAATAAAGATCTGTCCAGAGCCGACCCCATTATTTCCGATGGTTAATTTTCCAGAAACTGTCGCGTGGTCTTTCAGTGTAACGGATCCCTTGGTCGCGGAGTTTCCAAATGATTTCGCTGCGAGGGCGATCTGCCCATTCAAGGAGAGGTTATCACTGATCGTTAGGTTGGCATGACCCGTAGAGGAAGCGGGGATATTTACGGTACGCTTGTGTTCGATCGGGCTCCACATATTAATGTTTCCGTTCCCCTGGAGGAAAAGGTCCTGGCCGTAGAGCATCATCCCATTGTCGAGTTCAACGGTGCTATTCACGACCACGACCGCATGGGGGCTACGGAAGTGTACCGACTCTTCACCCATCGGAACGTGTTTGAGTTTCCATTTATAAGGATCGCTCCAGTCGGACTTCGTTGCGTCGCCGCGCCAGAGATTGATGGATTGTGCCGAAGCGGAGATGGCCACGCCATAGACTGCGGCGAGCATTAGTATGCGATTGAGTTGGATTTTATTTTTCATGTTCACGTCTCCCTCATTGTCGTCGTTGTTCTACTTTTATAATTCGATGGGAGGATAAAAGCAGGATGCATGCCTTGTTTGGAAAGAATGGTTTTTGAGGGAATGGGGTGAGGAGATCTCAAGGGGTAAATTATAAAAATTAACGGAGGCCGTATCTGTGGCATGAATGATGCTTCAATGGTTGCATCTGAATTAAACCCAAACGGGACACGACATGAAAAACGAACAGAACTTTTTATATAGCAAAGACGCTAAAACGCTACAGGTTCCCTATGCTGAATATACCGAGCTCATGAAAAAGTCGGAAGAAGCTCAGCACCTCCTAAAGGTAAAAGGGACCGTACTCGCGGATCTCCAGCAGTTTATCGGAGGCGCCCCGGCTGCGGCACTGCCTAAAGCCAACCCGGCTCCGAAATCCAAGCCAGCCCCTAAAGCCAAGCCGGTTCCGAAGACTCCACCGCCGCCAGCGGCTGAGACGGCTCCGGCTGAGGAATCTAAATCGGAAAAGGTTTCAATCGAATTTTCGACGGACACGCCTGAGACTCCCGCACCCTCGCGGGGTGAGATATCGGATATTCCACCGATCAAGAAGGATATTATCGGGCATTTCAACAAGCTTGATAAGTCGGGACGGTTGCTCAATATCTTTAAGCAATATTATACGTGCTTGAATGAGGCTTGTGGCGGAACCGTTCGCGTGACGATGAAGGACGGTTTTTGCAGCCTCTGGAATTATGATGAATGGGAAGAATTTGCATTTATGGATATTTTCGAAAATCTTTTGCGGATCACAATCGACCCACGGTACACAGATGCACTCAAAACACTCAGTCTTTGTGAAGTGCCTCGTCTAATTTCTAGCCGCCGGAACGTAGTTTCTGTGCAGGTTGACAATCTTAATAATGTAGTACTCGATGTTCTTGCCAAGGCATTTGCCGAGGTAGGCCTACAAGTCAAATAACGTGGAGGGGACCATGAAAAACGAAGCTCAAAAAAATATATTGTTTCTGGGGATAGCCGGAGTTGTTTTCGTTGCACTGAATGCAGCGATTCTAATGGCCACAAAAAATGGCCATCTTGCACCGATTGAAAATCTAACGCTCTGGGGCGCATTCGTTGTCTTGAATGTCAGCTCGCTGCTCTGGGCCGTCAGCTTACTAGGCCTGCACCCGCTGGTCATCGCTTTTTCCTATGTGATGGGAGGTTTCGTTGCCTTTTTAGGGGTTCGATTACTCCCGGAAGCGAATGTCGCCGAGGTCACTACCGCTGGAGCCACCTATGGCGCATTTGGTGCGCTAGCGGTCGGGCACGCCATGACCAAAGTTCGATTGGTTTTCTTCAATAAGAAGCAGGTGCCTTTCATTTTTGTGATCGCCGCACTTTTGCTCGTAGATGGTTTTCTCAACAGTAGCGTATCGGGCGCAGGATTCGGTGTGATTGTACATGCACTGGTGCTTCCATTCGTGGTGGCAGGCATAGTGGTTGGCCTTATATGGGCGGGATTGGCCCGTATGGGTGTCGGGGAAGGTTTTGTTCCTGCGTCGATTGAATCTAAGATCGGAGTGTCGAAAGAAAAGCCGGTCGAGGACGAGATGGAGCAGATTATGTTCAAAGTTCCTGAAGCCCATGAAGCAGCCGAAGAGCCGGCCGCGGAAGTGGTAGCACCCGAACTTGAGGTCGAACCCGTGGCACTGAAGGTTGTTGAAAATCCACCTCAGCCGGAACTCCGGGTCGAGGAACCCCTAGAGGACGAAACTAATTTCTTTCCGCTGGAAATCGATAAGGAGGACGAGCTCATTCTTCCAGAAGAAGACCTATCTGCTGTAGCTGAACTATTTGAAGTAATGGAAAGCACCCCCGAACGTATTGAAGAATCCATTCCGGTGTTAGAAGAAAAGAGTGAGGTTTCCGTCGAAGAACCCCCCGTATCTGATGCGGAATCGACTCCGGAACCTGAAGAGAAAAAGGATAGTTCCTCAGATTGGCTCAGTAGCCACATGGATCTATTAAATAACATAAAAAAAGCAAGCTAAACTAAAAAAATAAAGGAAAATAGTTATGAATAATGATAATGTACAGATATTCTATGATGGAAATGGAAGTGCGGTTGCTGTTCAAATGCCGATCTCGGACTACGAGAAAATTATCAAAAGTGCAAAGGAAGCCATGGAAACTAAAGATGCGATTTCGAAAGCAGTCGCGGCCCTTCAAGGGGTGCTTTAAACCTTGGGCCATCCACGAGGTTCCACTGTCGGAATCATTCCGGCAGTGGAGACCCTCTCTTCCCAACCCATTTAAGCGCCTGTATCTTTAGATGCGGGCATTTTTTTTTCACTAGAGAGAGAATTCCTATCCTGATTACACCACATGAGTATGCAATATATGGAGATTGAAAATGTTTTTCTCCAGACGTACAATTCCGCCTGATGCGGGGTTATCGTAGTTGGAAATACATGAGCGGATGGGCGGATGATAAAAAGGAGAGGGTTTAAGTCAGGATTTATGGGGGTTGTTGGCCTCCTGCTGGCAGCGGATATTTCCGCGGGTCAAGGCCCCGCCAGCGTAAAAATTGACCGGCTCGTATTCGCCAAACTCGATGAGCTGGGCATACCGCCCTCCAAGCCATGTTCCGATGAAGTTTTTCTGCGACGGGTCTATCTCGATATGATCGGCACACTGCCGACTCG
Organism: Verrucomicrobiota bacterium; assembly: GCA_024279685.1. Classification (GTDB taxonomy): domain Bacteria; phylum Verrucomicrobiota; class Kiritimatiellia; order Kiritimatiellales; family Pontiellaceae; genus Pontiella. The sequence goes on from JAJRRI010000081.1 coordinate 19,599, forward strand.
GAAGGAGGTCCGAAATTTTCTTTCAAGCCGGAGCACCAACAAACGTGCCAAGCTGATTGACGAGCTTTTCGAGCGAGGCGAGTTCGCCGATTATTGGGCGATGAAGTGGTGCGATCTCCTGCGAGTCAAAGCCGAATTTCCCAGCAACCTCTGGCCCAATGCTGTGCAAGCCTATCATCGTTGGGTGCGCACCGCGCTCTATACCAATATGCCGTACGACCAATTTTCCCGCACCCTGCTCACCGCCAGCGGTAGCAATTTCCGCGAGGCTCCGGTCAATTTCTATCGTGCCGTTCCCCAGCGCGAGGGCACTGAGATCGCCCAGATCGTGGCGCTCACCTTCATGGGCATGCGCACCGACGGATGGGAGCGAGACTCGCTACTGGGCATGGCCGCCTTTTTCGGCAATGTGGGGTACAAAAAAACCGCCGAGTGGAAGGAAGAGATCGTATTTTTCGCCCCCACCAAGCAGTTTCTTGACCCCGGAACGCAGCAACCGATCGTGCCGCGACTGTTCGGCGGATCCGAGGTCGTAATTCCTGATGGGTACGACCCGCGCGAGATCTTTACCGATTGGCTCGTCGATAGCCCTCTGTTCGCTCAGAGCATGGTCAACCGCATTTGGTATTGGCTGATGGGCCGCGGCATCGTGCATGAACCCGACGATTTTCGCCCCGGAAACCCGCCACAGAATCAAGCTTTGCTTGATCTCCTTGCCAAGGAACTCGTCGTAAGTGGTTACGATTTACGGCATATTTATCGCATCATTCTCAATTCAAAGACCTATCAACTTTCTTCTATCCATAAGGAGAGAAATCGCTTGGACGAGGCCAACTTCTCGCGCTATATCGTGCGGCGGCTCGATGCTGAAGTTCTGATCGATGCCATCTGTCAAATTACGGACACCACCGAATCCTATTCCAGTTCCATCCCCGAACCGTTTACCTGGATTCCGAAAAATCAGCGCTCCATCACGCTCGCCGATGGGAGTATTACCAGCCCGTTTCTCGACCTATTTGGTCGTCCACCGCGCGACTCCGGTTATGCGTCCGAGCGGAATAACACTCCATCGTCCGCTCAAAAGCTGCACTTGCTCAACTCCACCCACATCCAGAAAAAGATCCGAAAGAATCGGCAACTCGTGGGCTTCCAGCGCAAAAAAACAAAAAAGGGCGCCGAGGTAAAGTGGGTCTGGGTTTCCCCGGAAGAATCGATTGAAAGAGTCTATCTCTCCATCCTATCGCGCTATCCCACAGAGGAAGAGATCGCCGCAATTTTAGCCTACAGTCAAAAGAGCGGGTTGAACCGGTGGGAGGTCTCGATGGATATGGTTTGGGCCTTGTTGAATACGAAGGAATTTATTTATAAGCATTAGGAAATAAAGGCCTTGGGCATTAGGCTATGGGCTTTAGGAGGCGGGCTATGAAGTTGAATGGACAGGTTGAACTTTCGCGGCGGAATATGTTGCTGGCCGCTGGGGCTAGTGGGCTGGCGCTGGGTGCGCCGTTGCAAGCGTCTGCCGTGCGACCGGCCAAAGCCAAATCCGTTATCCAAATTTGGATGTGGGGGGGGCCTGCACAGCTCGATACCTTCGATCCGAAGCCGCACGCTGGGGCCGACTATTGCGGCCCGTACACGCGACCGATTTCCACCAATGTGGACGGGATTCAAATTTGCCAAAAACTACCATTGCTCGCGAAGCAGGCTGATAAATATTCCATCATTCGGAGCATGACCCATGGCGTGAACGGACATGAAACGGCGTCGTACATGACTCAGTCTGGCCGACCGGCCGGAACCGGTGATGTCTTCCCTTGCGCGGGCGCGGTTGTCTCGCGCTTTAAGGGATATGACGCGGGATATAAAGGATTACTTCCCCCGTATATTGTACTCACGAAACCGCAGGGTCGCTTCTCCGAATCCGGATTTATGGGACTGCGCTACAAACCCTTCGCCACCGGCGGGAAGCCGAGCGCTCCGGTCTTTACTGTGGAAGGTATTGTTCAACAAGGGATCTCGGAAGTTCGCCAGCGCGATCGCCGGAAGCTGCTTAGCGAATTGGAAACGTTGGGCCGTAGAATGAAGGGAAACCTAGCCTTTGGGAAGATGGATGAGTGCGAAGAGCAGGCCTATGAACTCATCCTGGGTGATGCCGGAAAGGTATTCGATATCAAAGGGGAGGATGCCAAGCTGCGGGAGCGTTATGGCCGTAGCGACTTTGGTGCATCCTGTTTAGTGGCCCGTCGGTGAGTGGAGCGCGGCGTGCCATACGTCACCATCAACTACCAGGGCTGGGATACGCACAAAAAGCATTTCGACCTGATGAACGGAAAGCTTAACGAGCTAGATCGTGGCCTCTCCACGTTGCTCGAAGACCTAGCCCAACGCGGGTTACTCGATAGCACCGTGGTCTGGGTGGGGGGCGAGTTTGGACGTAGTCCGAAAATCCAGTGGGATGCTCCCTGGAACGGGGGTCGTAGCCATCACGGCGCGTGTTTTTCCCATCTGATTGCGGGCGGGGGTTTTTCTGGCGGGCATGTGATTGGTTCCTCCGATGCAAAAGGGGAGGAGGTGGCTGATCGGCCCGTCTATCCGTGGGATTTACTGGGCAGCATGTACGAGCAGCTCGGCATCGATACGACCGCGCGCCTGCCGCACCCGCAGGGGTTGGATATGCGCGTGAGTCCGACTGAGGCGGATGGGGTTACGATCGGCGGCCGCCTCCGGGAAATTATGTCGTGAACGCTGCATTGAAACTTTTCGCCAGTCTACTTATTGTGGGAACAGCTTGGGCCGAACCGTCGCAGATTGGCTATGCTTTTCCGGCGGGCGGAAGGCAGGGAACGACTTTTCGCATAATGATCGGTGGCCAGCATCTTCAAGGCGCGACTCAGGTCTTTATGAGCGGCGAAGGCGTCACCGCCGAGATCGTTCAATTTAGCCGTAAATACGAGCTAAAGCGCCTCCGCAATATCTGGAACAGCCGAAGGAATACCTTGGCCGCGATGAAGGAAAAGGATGGTAAGGCACTGGAAAAACTTAAACAGAAGCTCGAACGATTCGAGCGGCAACTCTCCGTGGCCGAGCTTCCTTCAGGAGTGGATATTGATCAGTGGGCTTCCGTACGGAAAGCTTATAACGTGGGCGGCAAGGAGCAGTTTAATCCGCAAATTGCGGATCGCCTACGGGTCGATGTTTCGATCGCTAAGAATGCTCCGCCCGGCCCGCGTGAGCTGCGTATCTACACTCCATCCGGCCTCTCGAACCCCATCTATTTTCAGGTCGGAACGCTGGCTGAAGTGCGCGAGGTTGAGCCGAACGACGATCATATGACCCCGAATCTCCAAGAGGTACGCCTACCGACGGTCATCAATGGTCAGATCCGCCCAGGGGATATCGACCACTTTCATTTCAAAGCGAAGGCGGGGCAATCCATCGTGGTGGATGTTGGCGCGCGGAAGATCATTCCTTACCTTGCGGATGCGGTGCCCGGCTGGTTTCAAGCGGTTGTGGCGCTCTACGACGAGGAGGGCAACGAGGTCGCCTATCAGGACGACTATAAGTTTAATCCCGACCCCGTGCTCTTTTTTGAAGTGCCCAAATCCGAGATGTACACGCTCTCCATCAAGGATTCCATTTACCGGGGTCGCGAGGACTTTATCTACCGCATTGCGATCGGCGAGCTCCCCTTCATTACCCATATTTTTCCGCTCGGCGCGCAGCAAGGGCGTGCGGTGGACATTGCACTCGGCGGAAAAAACCTGCCGCGCACCCGCCTGAAAGGAAAGCTACCGGACGAGGGGATTGAAGTGCGCCATATCTCGGTTAAAAAATCAGGCTACCGTTCGAACGCCATGCCCTTTGCCATCGGCGATCTGCCGGAAACGTTCGAGGTCGAACCGAACGCTTCGCCGACCGAGGCACAGTCGGTCGAACTACCGCGGGTCATCAATGGTCGCATCCAGCAGATCGGCGATATCGATGTCTTCAGTTTTGAAGGAAAGAAGGGCGAGACGATATCGATTGAGGTGACCGCGCGACGGCTCAACTCGCCGCTCGATTCGTCTATTACCCTCACCGGGCCGGGGCTGGAAAAGCCGATCCGCAACGACGATCGGGTGGAATCCGGCTCCGGACATCTCTTTCTTGGTTCTGGGCTGGTGACGCATCACGCCGACTCGTACTTACTGCATCAACTGCCCTCCACCGGCACTTATTACGTGCAGATTGGTGACACCCAGGCGAAAGGGGGAGACGATTATGCCTACCGCCTGAGTATCGGGGCGGCGCGTCCCGACTTTAAATTGAACATAGAACCTTCCGGAGTGCAGATCGCGCCCGGCGGAACGGCCGCCTTTAGTGTACGAGCGCTTCGGCTGGACGGATTTGAGGGTAAAATTTATCTCGATATGAAAGCCCTCCCTGCAGGGTTTGAAATGAGTGAGGCGGCCATCCCGATGGGCTCCGACATGACGCGCTTCACCCTCACCGCACCGCGACAAATTTCTAAGAAATCCTTTAATCCGCAGGTTACTGGAATGGCCCTCATTGGCGACGATTATGTGGAGCATCCGGCCCTGCCGGTGGATGATCAGATGCAAGCGTTTCTTTATCGCCACCTCGTTCCCGCACAGGAGTTGGTGCTTGCTCCGGTTGCGAAGCCCCCGGCGCTTTCATTTTCGGTGGAGCACTCGAGTTCCGAGCGGATCGAGTTGCCGCTTGGCAAAGAAACAATACTCTTTGTGACGGGGCACTTCCAACCGGGAATCAAGGGAGCACGGTTGGTACTCGACGATCCTCCTGAAGGAATTACGGTTGTGAAAAGTTGGATCGGTAGGAAGCAGGCCCAGGGAAAGACGGCGGATGGAAAACCGAAGTTTGTGAAGGGCGCGGCGCATGGGCAGATTAGGCTAAAGGTGGAAGAACCATTGGCGGTTGGTTTTAAGACCGACCTTGTGGTGGTGGCCGTGGTGAAAAATGGACGGAAAGAAACTCGTTATACGGCTCCGGCGATTCCCATCGAGATCGTTAAGCCGGCATGGTAAATTGGATTTCTCTTTTTTTCGGGATGTTTGACCGCTAGACTATTCATCAATTTTTTGGAAGAGAGGTTCGAGTATGAGAAAAGGATTGGGTCTGATTTTGATGGGTTTGGTTTTTGGTGGAATGGACCCCTCCGAAGCCCAGCAGAAGGGGGCTGGAGCACCGGTCTTGCACGTAACCTGCAATACGTCGATGGCAGCGGTTCGGATTGACGGCGAGCGGGTGGATAACGCCCACTCCATCACGCTAAAGAAAGGGCAACAGTATTTGCTTTCGGTAACGAAGCCGGGCTATGAGCCCTATCGAAAAACATTCTCGGCAGCGTGGAACGGGGGGAGAGAAATCAATGTGGTCTTGGAGAGGGGGATTGGGCCCGAGGAAGGGCAACCCTGGATCGCTGAGCTTGAAGACGGCATTAAAATGGAGTTCATGTCGGTGCCGGTCGGCCATTTCATGATGGGGTCGTCCGAGGGGGAGGACGACGAACGCCCGGTGCGACGGGTAGAGTTTAAGCGACCCTTCTGGATGGCGAAAACCGAAGTGACGTATCAGCAGTACGAACAGTTCCGGAAAGTGAAATATACGCTGGAAGAGAATGAGATAAAGATGCCGTTGGGAGGGGGATATCCGGTGAGTTATGTGAGTTGGAACGAAGCCCGAGACTTTTGTAAATGGTTGACGAAGAAAGAGCGGCGGCGCGGGCGGTTGCCGGAGGGATATGAATATACCCTGCCGACGGAGGCCGAGTGGGAATATGCTTGTCGTGCCGGAACCACTGAGGCATATGCGGGGAACGTGGATGCGATGGCCTGGCATAAAAAAAATAGTATAGAACGGACGAATCTCGTGGGGAAAAAGAAACCGAATGCGTGGGGTTTATACGACATGCATGGGAATGTTTGGGAGTGGTGCGCGGATGAATGGTATGCCTCGTATTCTAATGCGCCGACCGCGGGTTCCCAGCGTGGCGATGCCTACGATGAGTATGCGGTGGATCGTTTGCGGATGGATGAGGAAGGGAACCAGTATCGTTTGCATAGTCCGGGGAACCGGGTGGTGCGCGGCGGTAGTTGGCACTATTCGGCCTTGGCTTGCCGCTCGGCAAACCGCTACTACCACGACCAGAAGTACAAGCTGAACTATTTGGGGTTCCGACCTGTTATTCTTTGGAATCCGCCGGTCTATAAACTGAAGGCGACGACTCGCCTTAAAGAGGGTTTGTAACAGATGAAGAGTCAGTTTCTGCGGTACATGATCGCCTTTTCATGGATTCTCTCTTTATTTTTGACCGGTTGCTCGGGAGGCGATGGGGCTAAGCTATCCATCCGGCAGGTGAAGTCTGCGCTAAAGAAGGCAGATAAGGAATCGAACCTAAAGGTCAAAATTTACCCCTCCACGTCGCCTACGAACAGACCCAGAAAATGAAGGCGGCGACCCCGCCTCCCCCTCAGCTGGTGGAATTTTTACTGCAAAATGAATCCACGTTGAGCGGCATTCCGCAGCAAATCTATAGTTTATCGATGCAGGCCGAGCAATTCGAGGCCTTCGAGTGGGCGCTCGAAAATGGCGCAAAGTTGAACATTCATTATACCGAACTGCTGAAATTTTGGGCGATGGGGTCGGTGTGGCGCGACTACATCCTTGCAGAACATTCGGAGACCGCTTTGCCGGTTTTTATGGATGAGGCAATCAAGGGATATGACGTGCGATTTTTCCGGGAGCACGTTGCGGAATTCAAGACCATCGGATTCAAGACACACCGCTTCATGAGCCCCATCGAATTCAATACCCGCCTCATCCGTTACATGACCGAGCGAATTGAGCGAGCCATGGAAAAAGGTAGTAGGGAGCGGGTGGTATTTTTAGTCGATAACATGCCACCTCGGCCTTCTGGAACCTATGTTGAGGAAGGGGCGGCCGAGATTAGGCGCGAGCTCGGCGACTATGCTTTATACACCTTGGAGGACGAGGAGTTATTCTGCAAACTGATTAAAATGGGGTACGATCACAATCAGATTAACCTCTCCAACTCCATCATTGGCGAGCGGTTGCTCGCAGCTCTTCGTGCTCACCCCAAATCCGCTATTCGGGCGGTTGGGCTTGATGAATGGAGCGGTAAAATGACTAAAATCGAGTTCGATTTTCTTAATAGCTTGCCCGAGACCCAGCTGGATTCGTTAGATCAGATCTATGTGAACGAATCTATCGAATTGAGCATGGCGGGCGGGGACGAGGAGCGGACGCGGTCTTACATTGTGTTGAGCATGCAGAGGAAGCCGTTTACCCAAGGAGATTATGAGTGGCTAATAAATCTCTCACTGAAATATGGAAGTCGAATGGGGATCGATTATGTGAAGGAGCATAGCGGGGAAATTGACATCTTTACGTTTGATCTCGCCTCCCTCGCCGAAAATCAAGATCTGTTCGTGCGGTATGCGCCAGAGATCATGAAAAAAGTTTATTCTCCGATGGATACCCAGCCACGTAAGGATGGAACCACGTTAGGTCGAATTTATGAAGCCTTCACCGCCAGTAACGAACAGGCCGGCCTCTACATCGTTACGCGTTACGACCTCGCGAAGGTATGGGTAAAAACGACGGAAGGGCGCACTCTGTTGATGGATATCTGTCGAGCGGGTAACCTTGCCGCAACTCGCTTCTTGATTGAGGAAAGAGGGGCCGATATTCATGTCCAGACGGGCTATCAGAAGTTAGAGGTTAATCTCTTTGGCCGAATTCGGCCCACCGAGGGAAAACTTACTCCGATCTTTTTTGCGGCGCAAAGCGGTAATACTGAACTGATTAAATACATTTCAGAAAAGAGCTTTGATGGCGTAAATGCTCGCTCGAACTTTGGGGCCACCCCCTTGATGCATGCCGTGAGCGCAGGGCATCTTGATGCGGTCAAAATGCTCATCGACCTTGGAGCCAAAGTGAATGCTGAGATGAGTCCCGACTTAAATAACGGGATCGACACGAACGAAATGGGCGCCTTCTACGACATCTCCAACGCCTACCGCCGCGCCAAATCGGGGGGACATACTGAAATCCTCGCGATACTCCAGCAGGCGGGTGCCCGTCCGTAGCTATTGGATTAAGTTTCAACCTTTAGCTGGACGATCTTATTCGGTGCATTTTTCGCAACGAGCCCCGCTGTGGGTTTCGGCCTTATCGCCTGCGAGCTAGCTATCCCGGTACGTTTTTTTACAAAAGGTGTTTGCGTACTTGAGGAGCCAAAAGAAGGGAGTGTCTACCATGAAAATAGGACATCCCCCGAAAAAGAATCAAATTCCAAGCAGACTCCGTCGTCCACATCGGTCGTGCGTGGATCGATAAATTTTCCAACCAAATAGGGACTGGAAGGTTCCGCTAAAATTGCTACATTTTTTTCTGTATCCCGAACCGGGAAAAATCGAACCGTGGCATTCTTTAGGTTGGTGACGAGTAATCGGCGGTTAACTCCATACGCTATCGAGGGGAGTTCGCGGCACTCCACCTTGGACGTTTCGGACTGCTGAACGAAAACTCGGCACTCGTGATGCCAGGCGGGGGGGAGTTGGTAATGGGCTCCCTTTTTGCTAAGAGTGGCATGGGTTCCGGTGAACAAAGGGGCTCCATGCGGCATTCGTAAATGAACGCCGACTTCTGAGACGTTGTATCCACTAAAGAAAAAGCCGTTGCGGGAGCGGGAAACGGTATGGATTGGGGTGCGTTCTTTCGTGTTCATTTTCTCATGGAGGGCTTCAAAACCACCCATCTGGGCAACCAGTAGGCGCACCATTGACTCGGCCGGAAAAAATTGCGCTGTATCCAGTGGATAGGGTAGATTATTTTCCATATGGGTTTCGTCGCAAGAAACGGTTCCTCGCACCCAACCGAGCCTTCCACCGTTCCAGCCCGGCGGTTCATGCAAGAGAGCAACCGGATAGGATTGTTCGCCGTGCGTGGCCGTGGCCAGCACATGGAGATATTCCGAAGCTTGCTTTGCCAAGGCCAGTGTAAGCGGGCCGCCGGAAATGATGGCGGCATGGTGAAGGGTCGAGCTATATGCCACTCCGTCGGATTTTTCCCAACCCGGCTGGAGCGTTAGTTCGAAATCGCCCTGAGCGGGCGCTGCGGGTTCAAGTGCTAAAAGAGCTAAAAGCTCGGTGTCGTCGTGGGCGATCGGGCCGTAAAAAAGAACTCGTCCGCCATGGTGTGCTTGCTCTAGTAACTGCTTCCGGAGTGGGCTTCCTGGTCTTGGAACCGGAGTCAACAGAATGGAACCAGAAAGCCTATCTGTTCTATGGGCGGCAATCGATCGGTAATTTTGGGTGCTGACTACGGTGTTTATTGGGGCCCCTTGATTGATGGCTCCGCGTATGTACCAGTCGCCGAAATAGACCTCTTCAAGTTGGGGCTTATCGCTAAAGACGGCCTCGTGATATTCTGCGAACGGATAGACCCACAGCAAGGGGCCGGGTTGATCCGGCGAATTCTCCCTTGCTCTCAGGACATGCGCTGTTACTTCGGCCGCAACCTGGGCGGGCATTTCGCCTTTTGAGTCGTCCACGGTAAGAAAGCTGATGGAATTCGGGGTTTCAATTTTTCCCTGATGATTAAGTCGGCCGACGGCGAGCGGCATGTATAAATCATGGGGGAAGCGTTGGTAGCGGTCGATCCATGGACTGTTCACCCACCAGGGGTCATGCGTATAAAATCGGAAAGGAAATCCCTCGCCCGGAAGCTCGGCGATATGCGACATCCAGCCTGCGAGTTCCAGTCCAAAATCACCATTCAAAGCGGCCCAAGGCGAGTTTACCGGCGGTTCGAGTGGTCCATACTCATAGATCTCCGACAGCGGAACGGCATCCGATGCCAGATCAATTCCTGTGGTCATATTTGTTCCGCGCGTGCGAACCAACAGATCGGGAACTTCCTGCCTGAAATCCTGCCAGAATTTCCGAATCCCGTTAGCCGATTTTTCTGTTTTTCCCGGCATGAAGCGGTAGCCATCGAAAAGAGCCCCATTAAGCCCCCACGTTTCGATTCCAAAGCCAAATCCATTGGAAAACCAGATAAAATCAAAGCCAAGATCAGGGTTGAAATACCGTAATTGGCGTCCCAGAAACGTACCAATTGTCGTGCCATCAGGGATGCCATCTGGAAAGCCGGAATAAGCGACGGAGTCGCCTTTAAGTATCGCCGCACAGCCGACGAATGTTTTTCCATATAGGGGCCCGCCAAGGCAGATCTCAGGGTGCCGCTCGTATTTGAAGGAGGATTTTGAAAATTCTGGACCGGGGTCAAAGATCGTGCCCACTTTGATAGGGAGCTCCAGAATGTGCTCTCCCTCGCGCTTCATATCTTCAACTAAACCCTTTAGCCAGCGATAGGTGAAAACTGCGGGGTTTTCGCGATATAGATAGGGTTGCCAGTACAGGCCAATGCCATCCGGGTCTATCTCATCGCCTTTCGCGCTATTCTGGGTTTCATTCAACCGGCTCGCCCCGCCGAGATAGCGAGCCCACTCGAGTTCCACATCTAGGTCGCCTCGATAATCCAGAATTTCGGTACCGTCGGCCGCCCACAACATAACGTGTACTTCATCGGCGTGTTCGCAAAGGGAGATCCATTGCCGGAACATCTTTCGGCAGACTGCTCGACGGGTCTCCGTCGTATTATCGAAGAAGGCTTTTAGGCTGATCTCTAGGGAAACGGTTTTAAAGGATTCGGGGGTCGGTATATAAGTCATGAAATAAGCGCTCCTCTAATTACATAGGATCGTCATACTTACCGTAATCTTTCGTAAAGTCAATCGAGTTTATCAAAACATCGCCGCGTTTTTAGGGTTCAAGAGCGATGCCAATTTGGAGTCGGATCAGTCCTTCTTCAAAAGAGAATCAAACCCGATTTTCATCGGCATGAATACGCTCTGCCATGGTACGAACAAAGGGTTCGTCAGATAGAAAGAGTGCTGGGGAATGCTTTAGGGAGAGGTTGGCGGGGCTGTAGATTCGCGAATAATAAGTTCACCTTCCATCCAAGGCTCATGAGTGGGTGGGTTGGGGTTCTCCCCGTTAATCATCTGATGAACTCGCTGAGCTGCGGTATGTCCAAGCTTGCGGATGGGAAGCCGCATCACGGTAAGCGGTGGGTTTAGGTATTCAATATCGGGGGCGTCGTCGCAGGTTATTAAGGAAACGTGTTTGGGAATTAAAATTCCGAGTTGCTGAAAAGCGTGTAGCGCGCCCACCGCAATTTGCTCTCCGGTAACGAATAGCGCGGTGATTTCTGGATGGGATCGGAATAGGGCGAGCGTTTCTTCATACCCCGCCCTAAATCCATAGGGTTCTGTTTTACACACTAAAGCCGGGTCAAAAGTAATTCCGGCTTGCTTTAAGGCGTGTTTATATCCACGCAGTCGATCGCGCCCTGGACGTTCTTTTGGGGCGATAATAATGGCTCCGATTTGTCGGTGGCCGAGTTGGGTCAGATACTCAATCGATTGAAAAGCAACCTTAACGTTGTCTACGGTCAGGAGGTGTTTGTTGATTTTTTCAGGCCCCGTGAATAGGCTATAATAAGGGAAGTTGCATTGGTTTAATTCATCATAAAAAGTGCTGTGTTTGGTGGTATTGATGAGTACGACTCCGTTGATGTTGCGCTGGCTGAGTTTGCGTAGCAGCAACCCGTTGTTCAGCTTAGCGGCCGTATCGCAGAAAAGGGAGAAATCTAGATTGCGAGGGTGCAAATATTCCATGATTCCTCGCATAACCTCCGCAGTGTAGGGAAAAAAACAACCTTCATCCGGTTTCTCATGTTGAATCAGGGCACAGATATTTATAGTACGTGGGGTCATTTTTCGGGTGCTAAACCCGTATTCGGCCGCTTTTTTTCGAATTCTAGCAACGGTGTCCGCATTGAGTTCATGCGAGTTGTTCAGCGCTCGGCTGACGGTAGCTGCGCTCACCCCGAGTTCTTTACCTAGGGTAACAAGGCTGGTTTTCTTTTTCATATCGATCGTCCGTTTTTTGACCATGTAGAATTTTGTCTTGGTGGATGCAATAGCGGGGCTTGAAAAGCCGAACGCGTTCGATACTCAGAACAAACGATTATCCTTAAAAATGTATTTACTTTGCATAAGTTTACGATAATTTGGTTTCATTATTTGGGTAATAGTATGTAATTCACCGGTTTGCTACTGCGAATTTGATGGCGAGTACCTAGGCTATCATAAACCCCAATCTGAAAAATAGATGAGCATATGGATGGAGGAAGCATGGGTGATATAATGGCTAGCCAACACATGCGGTTTATTTCCCGAGCAAAGGTCGGGTTGGTTTTGGGGATCCTTATGCAGACCGATGGCTTTGTGGCCTCTTCGGCGGCGGATACGGTTGCGCGTTGCCCGGTGGAAAAATCCGCGCTGAGTACGGATTCCAGCGGAAATGACGCTGCACCAAGGGTAAAAACTTTACCGACGGTTCCGTGTGCCCCATCCCAAGCCCGAGCGGCTTATTCGGTGGATCACCCTTTAATTTCCTACAGCGGTTATATCGCCAAAGAAGTCATCGGATCAGCCTTTGGAGTGAACCAAAAAGCGATGCGCTTTAACCGCTCATTAAACCTGAATTCTGGCAAACGGTACGGTTGGGATACGCCCGGAGTACGCATCTCTTTTCGCACCGATTCTGCATCGGTGGTTGCGAAGCTCTACTACAGTGACAAGCATATCTCGACTTCCGCACGCAATGGCCAAGGGCTCTTTTTCATCGATGGAGAAACGCAGGAGAGTTGGACGTTTAATTCTTCCAGCACCACGGCGGTACGTTCCCCCGAGTGGGTTAAAGTCTCGCTCGCTCATTCGGGTGAAGCTGGGTTTCACGATTATGAAATCGTTCTTCCCTTTGGGGACTCCGTCGAGTTTTGTGGTCTTGAACTGGATCCTCAGGCATCTCTTGAGCCCTTCCAGTCTTCCCGAACGCTACGCTACTTGGCCTATGGAGATTCGGTGACGCAAGGATTTTCTGCTAGCCGAATTGATAAGACCTACCCCTATCTTCTGGCGAAAGACCAGAACTGGGAGGCGCTTAATCTGGGAATGGCCGGTCGAGCGTCAACGGCCAGCGACGGAGCGGTTGTGGGGGGGATTCAGGCGGATATAATCACCGTTTTAATGGGGGTTAATAATTGGCAAGGAGGCACTCCTTTGGCGCAATACCGAAGCCAGATGGTCGGTTTTCTTACCTTGCTTCGTGCTCAACAACCAGATGTTCCAGTTTATTTAATTACTCCACTCTGGGTGGATCCAGCATGGAACCCCCCGAATGCTATTTTGGAGCTTGAGTCCTATCGTGTCACATTACGAGACATAGCAAGCCAGCTTCAGGATAACAACCTACAGATTATAGAAGGCCCCTCTCTGATTGACCCTGAAAATAAATATTTCAACTCCGTTGCTGTGCACCCCAATGACGCTGGATTTGCCATGCTGGCCCAGCGTTTGGAGGATGCGATCAAGAAAGCGAATCTTAGAAAATAAAGGAGACTTAATTAGATGAAAATTGACCGACGTAAACCCCTCACTGCACGAGTAGGCATTCTTGGCGTAGGCCACCATGTTTATTGGCCTCAATTCGATGGCCTTAAAGATGAAATGTTCGCCAAGATGAAAATCTTCGAAAATAAGCTCTCTACTCATTCTGTTGAACCGATCGACTTCGGGTTGGTCGACGATGCCGAAAGTACCTATGCCGTGCTTTCCAAAATTCAGGCCGCTGATCTAGATCTACTCTTCATCGATATGGTTACATACGCTACCTCCGCCACGTTTGGCATTCTAGTTCGCACCCTTTCAGTGCCCATTGTGTTGGTGGCGCTACAGCCTTTGGAGGCGCTGCCCTACGAAAAAGCAACAACCTATGTTCAGCTCTGTAACGACGATTTTTGCTCCGTACCCGAATTTACTGGGGTGGCAATGCGGATGGGTAAACCGATTCCCGAATGCATTATCGGTCTACTTGAAAATGACCCCATCGCGGATGCGGAAGTCGCCGAGTGGTGCCGTATTGCCAACGTCCTACACGACCTCCGCCGCTCGCGAATCGGTTTAATGGGGCATGCTCTTGAAGCCATGCTCGACATGCACACCGATCCCACCTCCATCACCGCCGCTTTCGGTTGTCACGTTGCGCTCTGTGAGCCTGACGAAATCATGAAACACTATACTCACGAGTCGGTTGAATGTGCCGATCTGATCGAAGCCAAGAAAAAAGAGATTCTCAGCTTCTTCGACACACCTGACCCTGTCAGCGACCCCCTCACTAGCAAATTAACCGACCACGACCTCCATGTGGCTGCTCAAGCCGCCGTGGCGTTGGAACATTTTATTCAAGAACGCAAACTCGACGGTCTCGCCTATTACTACGAAGCGCAACCCGGAACACAGATGCGTGAAATGGTGACCAATTTAATGGTCGGAAACTCATTGCTCACTGCTGCAGGTTTCCCGATGTGCGGGGAGTTCGACATTAAGACCTGCATTGCCATGCTCATTATGGATCGACTCGACATCGGCGGAAGCTTTGCGGAATTCCACCCGATCGACTTTGCACGCGATTCCATTTTGGTGGGCCACGATGGTCCACATCACCTCAATATTGCCGATGGAAAACCCGTCTTGCGTAGCCTTTCGAAATATCACGGGAAGCCCGGCTCTGGCGCAGGGGTGGAATTTAAAATTCTTGAAGGCGAGATCACCATGCTCAGTATCGGCGTAAAAGCCGATGGAACGTTCAAGTTTGTGATTGCGGAAGGGGAATCGATGAGCGGTCCTGTTCCGCCAACGGGCAATACCAACACGCATGGAAAGTTTAAACCGGACATCCGTACTTTCCTCAAACGTTGGGTAGCCGAAGGACCAACCCACCACTTCGCATTGGGGATTGGGCATCATGCATCTACCCTCAAGAAAATTGCCGACCTTCTCGGTATTGAGGCAAAAATTGTGTGACGATCATTTGATCTTGTTCTAACCCACCATCTGGAAGAAGCTTTTATAAGGGCGAAGCCCCTGCTTCAGTTAAATTTATGAACTCTTCAAAAGCAATTCAATCTGCTCGGATCGATCTCAACGATCTAGCTCAAAGGCTGACCGGTGATTTGGAGACTCGAGATGTGATTCGGAAGATATACGCTACCGACTCTTCCGAATACCAAGAGCTGCCTCTTGCTGTTGCTTTTCCAGCAACAGAGGGTGATATTGCCGAAATTATCCGCTTCGCTGGGCAACATAAAATCGGCGTGATTCCACGTACAGCAGGAACCTCACTGGCGGGTCAAGTGGTGGGTTCCGGCATCGTGGTGGATGTCGGGCAACAGCTCAACCAGATCCTTTCCGTAAACGAAGAAACGCGACGAGTGCGCGTTCAACCCGGCGTCGTACGCAATGAACTAAACCACCACCTGCATCCATACGGTTTGATTTTTGGCCCCGAAACCTCCACGGCTAATCGCGCGATGGTGGGAGGGATGGTTGGGAATAACTCGTGTGGCTCTAATTCCCTCGTCTATGGTTCGACCCGCGAGCACCTTGTTTCTACCCGAGGCTTCCTAAGCGATGGTTCCGAGGTCACTTTTTCGGCCTTAACTCCCGATGAATTTGAGGCCAAATGCAATGGAGCAGAACACGCCTTGGAAACACAGATTGATCGAGGATGTCGCGACTTGCTCGCACATCCAAAAAATAGACAGCTCATCCAAAATAATTTTCCCAAGCCTTCAATTTCGCGACGGAACACGGGCTATGCACTCGATCTGCTCATGGATACACAGATTTTTGACCCGTCATCGAGTAAACCTTTTAACCTCTGCAAACTCATCGCGGGGTCTGAAGGGACCCTCTATTTTGGGGTTGAGTTTGAACTCGATTGTAATCCATTGCCCCCCGCCCATAGCGCATTGCTCTGCGCTCATTTTACGAGTGTGGATGAAGCGCTTCGGTCGGTTCTTTTTGCTTTGCCGCATGCTCCATTTGCCGTCGAACTTATTGATCGTCATATTTTGGAGGCGACGAAACGAAACCGAGAACAGCTCAAAAATCGATTTTTCGTGGAGGGCGATCCTGGAGCCGTCTTGGTCATTGATCTTCGCGATGAGAACGAAGCGGTCGTCGATGCCTCCCTCACTGAATTGATCGCGGAATTAAAAAGAAACAATCTGGGCTATCATTTCCCTATTCTAAAAGGTGAAGACCAAGACAAAGTCTGGGAACTCCGGCGAGCAGGGCAGGGGTTGATGAGTAATATTCCGGGCGATGCAAAACCGCGGGAGAATGTTGAAGATACGGCGGTTGATGTGCATGACCTTCCCGCCTATATTGCCGAATTTGACCAACTCATGCAGGAAAAATATCAGATTGAGTGTGTTTATTATGCCCACGCTGGTTCGGGGGAACTTCACACCCGCCCGATTTTTAACCTTAAAACCGAGGCGGGGCTTAAAATGTTCCGAGCGGTTGCCGAAGACATTGCTGAACTTGTTAAAAAGTATAATGGATCGCTGAGCGGTGAGCATGGGGACGGGCGATTACGCGGGGAATTTATTCCCTTTATGGTCGGTCCAGAATGTTTTTCCATGATGCGGCAGGTGAAGGAGTTTTTTGATCCTCAGCAGATCTTTAATCCGGGAAAAATAATTGATACTCCACCGATGGACACCTCGCTCCGCACAAGGGTAGGGCAGGCTCCGCCCGAGTATGAGACCCTCTTTGATTTTTCTGCAACGCAGGGTGTGCTCCGAGCCGCAGAGCAATGCAACGGTTCTGGCGACTGCCGCAAAGGGCCGCTTGCTGGAGGTACGATGTGCCCCAGCTACATGGCCACTCGTTCCGAAAAAGATAGCACTCGCGCCCGCGCCAATATTCTTCGTTATGCGCTCACTCAGCCGAAGAATGCACTCAGGCCATTCGATAACGAGGAAGTTAAAGAGGTGATGGATCTCTGCCTCTCCTGCAAAGCCTGCAAATCGGAGTGCCCCTCTAATGTCGATGTGGCTAAACTTAAAGCGGAGTTTCTTCAGCACTATTACGATTGTCATGGGGTTCCTTTTCGGGATCGTCTGATCGCGGAATTTACGCGCTCCTCTCGTCTGGCGGCCACGGTTCCTTGGGCGTGGAATTTTCTTTTGGGAACTCCAATTTCCCGCCGTTTGCTGAATCGTGCCATGGGGTTTCATCCAGATCGCACCATTCCTAAACTCCATGCCACCACGCTTTCTCGGTGGTTTAAAAAGAGAGCAAAGATCAGCCATCCTAAGCGTAAGGTGTATTTCTTTTGTGATGAGTTTACCGAATTCAATGACGTACCCATCGGTCAAAAAACCATCCAACTATTGGAAGCACTTGGGTATGAAGTTATGATTCCTGACCATTTAGAAAGCGCTCGTACCTGGCTCTCCAGAGGATTGGTTCGAAAGGCCAAGGAGATCGCGATCGAAAACGTACGTCGTCTCGCCCCGCTGATTTCCGAGCAAACCCCGCTCATCGGCATTGAGCCCTCCGCGCTACTTAGCCTCCGCGATGAATACCCCGAACTCGTCCCCGAAGAACTTGTGCTGCAGGCCAAAGGACTCGCGCAGCATACGCTCCTATTTGAAGAGTTCATTCAGCGTGAGGTTCAGGCCGGTCGTATTCGTTCGGAGTCCTTTACCCAAGAGCCTCGCCTGATTCAGCTACACGGGCATTGCTTTCAAAAGGCGCTCGCTTCAATGGAGCCGAGCATCTGTGCGCTGGCCCTTCCCGAAAACTATGAAGTCCGTCTCATTCCCTCGGGGTGCTGCGGTATGGCGGGGACTTTTGGGTATGAGGCCGAGCATTACGAGGTGTCCATGAAAATTGGCGAATTGGTTTTATTTCCCGCCGTACGAGAACAACCGCAAGACGTGCTGATAGCCGCTCCAGGTACCTCTTGTCGCCACCAAATTCACGACGGCACGGGACGGCAGGCTCTCCATCCCGCCGAAATTTTATTTGATGCACTTCTTCCTCCGTCCACGACCTCGTAAAAAGAAGAGTAGGATAGAACGAAAAAACGGGACCTTCGACGGGAAGGATAGAGGCCATGTATGGTTCTACGTAGGATTTTGTGGTGGAGAGCATGTAGTAGGAGAATTTTTAGACCAGATTAACAGAATCTACAGGATGGATATCTTGCTAATCTCATAAAAAACAAGGCTCTGGCAGAGAATAACTACAGGGCCATAAAGCAGTAAATTCAAAGAAAATAGCCGGAATTAGGCTGTGATTGAACAGGATTATTCAACCGCATCCTGTAGATCCTGTTAATCCCGTCAAAAGAAAAGTAGCTGTAGAGCTACCTTAAAAATATTCGAAGAGTCCCATTTATACGGAATTAACCTGAATCGTATTCGATCGTCCGCTCCTATGAGGGCACTCAAAACGCGCCCCCTACGGGAGGCGCGTCTTACATCCTTTTTTCTTTGCGCTCTTGGCGGCTTGAATCACTCCCAATAGTCGTTATTTCCTATGGAAATTATGCTTTGCGGCGTGATTCAATCCGGATCA
>JAJRRI010000082.1 GCA_024279685.1 Verrucomicrobiota bacterium
TACTACAATGCACCGGATCAAAAGTGGATCCACAAAGAGTGCGGATAAGAGCAAGACGGAAATGGGAGGTTGAGTATCGGAATCCGCCGCGCCGGATTATTGAATTTGACATGCCTTCTCATAAGAGACTGTAAATCAAACCGTCCTACTTGAACGAATTCAATCTTAAAAAAAGACCCACTCCAGAAGGCCAACCTATTCTTATAAATAAAATTATCTCTGACATAAATAGTTCTTGTATTTATAATATATTACGCCACTATTTTTTAATTTAAAATAAGTCAGAATCCTCGCGGCTAAAGAGGTCGAGCCTATGCGGAAGGAGAGAAAGGGATGAATAAAATACGAGGCATCAGTTTTAGTTTGCTGGTTGGATTAACCGCTTGGGGCCAGGGAAATATAATCTTCAATAAAGTCCAAGGGATTGATGATACCCGTATAAATCGAGTCGCCGTATCACAAGTGAATCCTTCATTCATTGCCGTTTCCTCCGAAAATTCGATCTATATTAGCAAGGATACGGGCCAACATTTCTACAAAGCTGCGGTCCTCAAAGACGAACAGACATCTCATCTCTTTATCGACAATAATCCTGCAGGTTCCGTTTATTTCGCTGGCACTCGACACGGCTATAAAATGGATCAGGAGCCCCAAAGAATATTTTCAGCCAACGATAAGGAGCAGATAAACTTCATCAACAAACATAATGGAATTCTCTACGTGGCCACCAGCCAAGGGCTGTACTACGCCAACGATCCTCCGATCAACTGGCAGAGCGTGCCCGGCCTCAGAGGAAGTAAAATTTATTCCATCGAAGGATTCGGCGCCAGCATCTACCTCGCTGCTGACAACGGAGCCTATCTTTTTCGACCCGACGGCACCTTGCGCCGACTGTTTGTAACCCAAAACGATAAACAAGGACTTCAGCTTAATCTAATAAAAACCGACCTCTTGACTCCCGGCCGGCTTTGGCTTTGCACCAATAAGGGTCTCTTCTATTCCATCGACCGAGGAGTGGTCTGGAAAAAATTCTATATCACCGGGCTCGATCAAGTCTCGATATACTATTTAGCCCAACCTCCCTTACAAGGCGATTTCTTCTACATCTGCACCGACGCGGGGTTCTATAAAGTTAATATCGCTGACGGAAGCTCGCTTGCTTTATACGAAGGGCTTCCCACTTCAAAAATAAGGTGGATGGATTTTGATGCATCCGGAAACATCTACCTAGCAACCGACAGAGGACTATTCAAAAGCGAAGCCCCCCCCGCCATCCCACGCGGACAAATCAGCCTGAAAGAAATGATGAGGGAGGAGCCGTCTATCCACCAAATTCAGGAGGCCGCATTGCGTTATAACTCGGTGCATCCCGACAAAGTCAAAAAATGGAGACAAAGACTCAAGTACCGAGGCCTCCTGCCTCGACTCAACATGGATTACGACAAAACGATAGGATCCAGCTTCAGTCAATCCGGCTACTATTATGCCGAAGGTCCTTATGACTGGGGAATGTCGTTGTCTTGGGATCTGGATGAATTGATCTGGAATTCCAACGAAGACAATGTCGACAACCGCGCCAGACTAACCACCCAATTACGAATCGATATACTCGACGATGTCAACCGGCTCTACTTTGAACGCCTGCGCTTGAAACGAGCGATCGCAGCGGCAGATCCTCATTCCGAGGATGTCTCCAGTCAAGAACTCAGATTGTATGAACTAACCGCCACACTCGATGGCTATACCGGCGGGTATCTTTCTCGGGAATTAGAAAAATATCGAGAAGGTTAAAAATCCATTTTACAGAGTAAAATTAGATAAATAGTGGGATTTTTGTAGGTTGGAGAATATCAACAAGAAGTCTCCGTAATCGCCTAGACGGAGTTTCGATGTAAGCAAGAGTATCGGAGATACCCATCGTCCGCAGGAAGAACCTCACCCCAATATCGAGCGAAGTACAGCTTTAGACAAAACGAACAAGAAGCGGTAGCAAAGGCCTATGGAGTCGGCGTGCTCGAAAAAGACCAGTCACCATTTGAGATCCAGAATCCAATGTATTTGTAGCCCAGGCACCGCTCATCCAAATGGAGGTCGAATCTGAAGGCATTGGTTCCTTCCGGTTGAAAGACGAGTGTTCCAACATAAGGTTCAGAAGTCCAATCCGCCCAATAGCTGACCGGGTAGGAGGTACCCCCAACAGTACAGGTTCCTACATCTTCTCCCGTCGGCACGAATAGAATCGTATTGGTTCCCTGCACAAAGGTCAACGTGAGGCCGAGGATGTCGGAAAAGGCAGTAACGGCTTGGGGATGATAGACTTGGGTGGCCTTAAAAAATTCCGACGGAAGATTGGTCGAAATAGGTTCTTCCCAGCGATCAGTTTCCGTGGGGAAATAGGGTCTATTCAAAGTAGACCAAGTGGATAGGTTGGATGACTTGAAGAAGTGCACATAGCATTGGTTGGTGATTCCAATCGCGGAAATTTCCAGTCCAGTTGTGCGGTTAATACCTATCGGGAAGGGGCTCACTTCGGGCAGGGGCTGAGCGAGTGAATCGAAGTTTTGCGCATCAGTTCCGACTCGGAGAATTTGAATCTGATTCATCACCACATCAACCACGGGGCGGTCGTTAGCGGTAGCCACCATGCCGATATTGCTTACCACATTCATTCCGTCCATCACCTCTCCGAAAACGGAGTGTATATTGTCGAGCCAACTGGTATTCCCAAGGGTAATGAAAAACTGGCTACCATTACTATTCGGGCCGGAATTAGCCATGGAGAGAATTCCCGGTCCGCTGTGAGTTAAAATGGCACTAAACTCATCGGGAAAGGCATAACCCGGGCCGCCCGTTCCATTGCCGAGTGGGTCGCCCCCTTGGATCATGAAGCCATCGATGACTCGGTGGAAGAGGAGCTCATTGTAGAGCGGTTTGTTCTGGATATTCCCGGAGACTGGATCGATCCAGTGTTGCGAGCCTTCCGCGAGTCCCACGAAATTCGCGCACGTCAACGGGGCTTCAGCATAATCGAGCCGACAGGTGAAGCTCCCCATGCTAGTATCGAATGCGGCATACAACCCATTGGATAACTCAGCAGACGCGGGGCCGCAGTAGGCCAACGTGATCATTAAATAGAGTATCTTTCTCATCAATATCATCCAACGGTTACTGTAAAAAAAAAATCAAACAATGCTAGCAAGAGACTCTACACAGTTCAACGAGAAGGCCGACCTTTCTGAGCATGGGGGTGCAGATGAAAAACGTGGCTAGGGCGTTTCATGCCGCCCTATCGAGTTTTGCCTTGCGATGCCGGTACTGCCAGTACCCGTCGTAGGTGTCGCCGATGACGGAGGTTCGGATGTCGAGTATGTTTTGGGCTCCATCCA
>JAJRRI010000083.1 GCA_024279685.1 Verrucomicrobiota bacterium
GTGGCGGTCAGCCACAAGTTGCTGGCCTTCGTGTGCAACGGCCAATGAAAAAAGTGGCTCTTGGATTACGCGGAGCAGCCCTTCGGCTATTGAATCCGAATTGGGTAATACACGTACTGAGGTTTTTTCGGTCAGCACCTCATCATAGGCCCTATCGTGAATAGCCACCAATGGTGCTCCGGCATGCAGCAGCGTGTAGACCTGCGGATGAAGATAGCGTGCCCCCCCCTCCGGGATTAGCAGAGAAGCGTCAGCCATGCCCAACGCGGAAAGAAAGGTTTCAGGTTCGTCGGGTGAAAGGAATATACAGTGATCGGAAATATCGAGACTCGCAGCCATTTTTACCGCAGGTTCATGCCGAGTTCCGTTAAAGAAAAAGGCGGCAGACGGTACCACATCGATCACCTTGCGAGCGGCCATGAGCAGGTTGCGCAAACCTACTGTATACCCGGGCAACGCACTACAAACCACAATTGATTCTGGGCGTTTCCCAAACCCTGCGAGCAACGCGGCGCGGTCGGTCTCCTGCCGTTCACAGAGCGGTTGAATCGGAATATCTTCCAATTGAACAACCTCAGCACCTTGGTCAATCCCTTTCAAATCATTCGTTAGGACCGTACAGAAGGAGAGAACTCTTGAAGCTTGATCCAAAATCCGGACTTCCATTTTTTGGAAGTATCCAGGGAATAATTTCCAAAGGCCGGTCGGGCCGGATCCAGCCTTTCCGCCGAAACACCGAGAGGCATCGTAGACGAGTTTAATTTTGCTCCAGCGGCAGAGACGGGCCGCAAAAAAAATGGATTCATCGACCGCATGAATTACGTCATAGGAACCCCGACTCGTGACGCGCAGACATTCCAGCCACAACATCCCTCGCCTGGAGGGTCCTCCTTTTTCGCTGATCAATAGACGGATATACGGATGATCGGGAAGGTCGCTAGAGGGAGCCACTAAGTCGATCTGATGACCGGCATCCGCGAGCGCGCGAACCATGCCCGCCGAGCGTGCACCGCCCTTTTCTGACACCGATATAGCCGTATATGATATGAATAGAATATTCATCAGCAGGAAGAAGAAAACTACCGATTTCGCGATTTCAACAATTCTTCATTTTGAAGCTCGTGAGCAGGCATCTTCAATTGGGGACCGAAGTCCGGCTCCTTCCCTCCGACTTCCATGGAAGTAGCCATTTTTTCGATCCACTGGCGGTATTCTTCGCCCCCAACACGATCGGTGAAGGCCTTAAAATTACGATCTTCACGTACTGGATCAAGCTGGGGACTCTGAAGCCAACCCATCACTATTTTTTCCCCGAACAGGTGTGCCGCGCGTCCAAGAGCTTGGGCCGTTTCTCGCCCTTGTTGAAGCTGAGCGTTACACATCACAATTTTTTTATAGTGGGCAGGGTTTTCTCGGTCTTTCTGCCGAAGTTTTTCCAACCCAACCAATGCTTTTTCATACCGATGAAGCTGCATATAAGCATCCGCTTGCGACTCTAACGTTTTTAAATCTTTCGGTGCGCCGCGCAACACGCTCGCATAGGCCTCCACCGCCGCCTCAAATTCTTCTTGAGCATAGAGCGCGTTAGCCAGATAGCGCTGAACATCGACATCATTTATATTTTCATCCAGATACCACTCAGCCATATATTTGACCGCTCGGTCATCATCCAACGCCGCCAGCGACTGGATCAGCAATTTTTGGGTCTTCGCACTTGATGGGTCGATGCTCAACAAACGGATATAGACATTGACCGCCTCGATATAGTCGGTTTTTGCATAATACAGCGTGCCGAGCCGTTCCAGCGCCCCGCGGTGGGAGGCATTCTTACGCAACGCATCCTGACACTGCTCGATCGCCTGATCATAGATTTTACGTTGAAGCAGTACATCCGCCGATCGTACCAGCCGATCCGCCTCCTTCCAGCGCTCGATTCGCGCCCCAAATTGATCTCGTACATTCTGATCCTGCAGATCAAATTTTTCGAGCGGAACAATCTCCTCCAAAACTGGAGATGTTGAAGGCGCAGTTGCATGCTCCATCCATATACTCTCCTCATAGAAGCCAATGCCCTTCCGCAGCATAAAAAACCCAATGACCAGTAGTACCAAGAGAATGGCTAATTTAAGAATAGCCACCAGAGCCAGTTTTTCTCGCGGATCCATCGCTTCTTTCCTTCGACCTGAAACAGCTTGGTGGCGCTCCGTCTTACGTACACGACGGGTATTGGAGGCTTCAGTTTCATCGTTAAGCGGTGGTTCATGAGCGCTGGAGGAATAAAAATCGGAGTTGGTCAAGTGACGGTCAAACCCACCTGTTGAATGTCCCCGTTTAGGGTGTTTTTGTTTTTTACTCATAGCTTTTGAACAGTTTAGGGTTGTATCTACTCCACGGAAAATCATTCTATCAACAAAAGATTGCAGTATTATTCGCAGAAAGGTAAGTGTCAAGTGTCGCTCCCATAAGGTGGGGCGGATCAACAGGTAGAAAACATGACGACTTTCATTACATTATTTACTGTAGCACTGATTTTAGTAGGCCTTCCGCTGGGTATCTTAGGGTTGATCAACATCCTTCGGAAACGGCAACCCGGCTGTTCCGGGAGCCACGACTGCGTCGTCTTCAAAGGCGAACGGGTCACCTGCCCTTCGTGCGACCTCCGCGAACTCAAGGCTGAAATCGCTGCTAAAAAGCTGGAAAGGGCAGCTTTGGAAAACTTCGGTTGAAGCACTCGGCTTAATTTTTCTGGCACGTACCGCAGGTTCCCAACACTACGATGCGGTGCGTCCGCTCCGAAAAATTGTTCGCCTTACAGGACTTGGCGATGATCTTGGCAAAAGAATCATCCGAAAATTCAATAAATTTACCACACGTGTCGCAAATCATATGTTCGTGGGTCGGATGATTAAACGTATGCTCGTAGTGAGCATGCACGTCGGTATCTCGGATCACTCGTACAAACCCAGCTTCCTCCATCAGCGCCAGTGTATGGTAAACCGTGCCGCGGCTCACATGATTTACCCCACTTGAAAGTTCAGCAGCAAGGTCATCCGCGCAAAAATGGTCATGTCGGGAGAACACCTGCGTCAGCACAATTTTTCGAGTCTGAGTCACACGTGCCTTTTTCTTCTTAAGAAAATTCACAAACAACGGCCAAGCCAACTCGATCGACTGCTGAATTTCTTCCTCCAAATCTAATCCTTCCGGCATCTTATCCATAATGGCTATACCCCACTTCTTTTAAATTGAACCCCAATATAAATACGTTTATGCCGTATAATTACGCCGCCATTCAAGAAATATGCTGTTACATCCCTCTCTTTTATGCGACATACAGCATCAGCCCTCCACAAGGAGAACCTCCATGGCACACGTTATTTCACACGAATGTATTTCCTGCGGCGCATGTGAATCCACCTGCCCAGTCGAAGCCATTAGCCTAGGCGACGACCAGTTCATCATCGACAACAACAGCTGCACCGACTGCGGTGCCTGCATCGAGTCATGCCCAGCCGAAGCCATTACGGCCAGCTAGATCCACCAAGGGAATTCAGCGAAAAAAGCGGCTCATTGGCCGCTTTTCCCACCTTTATCCCTCTAATATCGGTAGTGCTCCGGTTTAAAGGGTCCGTATTGCGGAATGCCGAGGTATTTAGCCTGCTTCTTCGTCAACGTATCAAGCCGAACGCCAATCTTCTCCAGATGGAGGCGCGCAACCTCTTCATCAAGAATCTTCGGCAGCGTATAGACGCCAATCTCATATTTCCCCGGGTTGCAATAGAGTTCCATCTGCGCAAGCACCTGATTCGTAAAGCTATTGGACATTACGAAACTCGGGTGACCCGTCGCACAGCCGAGATTCACTAAACGACCTTCCGCCAGCATAATGATACTACTCCCGTTCGGGTACGTGATCTTATCCACCTGCGGTTTAATATTCGTCCATTTATATTTCTTCATCTTCTCCACCTGAATTTCAGAGTCGAAGTGGCCAATGTTACAGACAATCGCCATGTCCCTCATCTTCTTCATGTGGCGCTCGGTAATGACATCCGCACAACCGGTGGTTGTCACGAAAATATCACCAATTTGACAGGCATCATCCATGTTCATCACTTCATAGCCTTCCATCGCGGCCTGCAAGGCACAGATCGGGTCGATTTCAGTAACAATTACACGAGCACCCTGTCCCTGCAGCGACTGGGTGCAGCCCTTACCGACATCCCCGTAGCCTGCCACGATAGCCACCTTGCCCGAAAGCATCACATCGGTCGCCCGCATGATGCTGTCGACGAGCGAGTGACGGCATCCATAGAGATTATCGAACTTCGACTTCGTGACGGAGTCGTTAACATTGAAGGCGGGGAAGAGCAGTTCGCCCTTTTCGGCCAACTGATAGAGCCGGTGCACACCTGTGGTGGTTTCTTCACTAACGCCCATAATACCTTTGGCGATACGCGAGAAACGTTTTGGATCTTTTTTCAGCGCCTTCTTAAGCTGGGCATAGAGAACACCCTCTTCGATACTTTCAGGCTTCCGGTCAAGAATAGACGGATTCGTTTCAGCTTTCACTCCGAGTTGAACAAACATAGTGGCATCGCCGCCGTCATCGAGGATTACATTCGGCCCCTCGCCGTTGCCCCAATCGAGAATTTTGTCGGTGTATTCCCAATACTCTTCCAATGTTTCGCCTTTCTTGGCAAAAACCGGCGTACCGGTCTTGGCAATAGCCGCCGCCGCATGATCCTGCGTAGAATAAATATTGCAACTCGCCCAACGCACCTTCGCACCCATCTCTTGCAGGGTTTCAATCAGCATCGCTGTCTGAATGGTCATATGCAATGACCCCGTAATACGTGCGCCCTTCAACGGCTTTTCCTGACCATATTTCTTGCGCAGCGCCATTAAGCCCGGCATTTCATACTCGGCCAGTTCCATCTCCTTGCGCCCAAATTCCGCCAGCGAGAGATCCACAATCACCGACTCATTTTTCTTTGCAGCTTTCTTTTTTACAGCCATTTCAATACTCCTTTGTTTAATCAATTATTCCTTCACCCCAATCGCCATCAATACCGATAGATCCGGGGTCGCCCCCGGTAACGAATCGAGCGCCACCGGATCGAGTCCTGCATTCTTCAGCCATTCTCCAATCTCCAGTAGGTCGAATCCCAGCCACTGATCCGCCCACTGCTCGCGCGTCCACTCATGCTCGTGGCGCACCAAATCGAGAATAATCAACTGCCCGCCCCGCTTCAGCCCAGCGGACGCTGCTCGAATGACCTCCTCGGGGTTCGAGGTATGATGCAGTGCCTGACTCAAAAAAACCGCATCCAGCTCAGCATCATCAATATTCAGCAGTTCCCAACTCCCAACTCGCAACTCAATTCGGGCATCCACACCCTGCTCCACCGCCTTTTCCTCAACGAAGTTGAGCATTTTTTCGGACTGATCGAAGGCAATCACCTGTTTAGAAAAACGAGCGAGTAACAAAACTAGATGCCCCTCACCGCACCCTAAATCCGCCACCGACTTTCCGGCAAAGCCAGCAGCCAGCCCTGCGGCTAGCGCCTGCCAGCCACCGCCCGGTTCAGTCAACGTACCGTAGCGCCCGGCAATCTCGTCGAAAAACTTTCGGCTTAAATTCCGACGAAGCTCCAACACACGTTCGACGGCGGCCGCATCGCGATGAGCCACCGGAATTTCTTTTAGCCGCTCGTTGAGAATTTGGGTGAACGCGGCATCCCTAAAAAGTGATCCGCGGTTATAATAGACTGAGGTCCCATCGCGACGCGATTCCACCAGACCCGCCTCACGCATTGGCTTGAGATGGCGGCTTACCGTCGATTGCGGCATTTCAAGCGCCTGAACGAGCTCTGCCACCGAGAGTTCAGCTTGATCGATCGACCGTAGAATTCGTAGTCGTCCTTCATCCGCCAAGGCCTTAAAAATATCGAGAATATCACTCATAATCCATATATCCGAATTTACGGATAAAAGGATATTTCTCCCGCCCTGTCAACGTCCTTGTACGAAAATCGATGCTTTGCACTTGTTTTTGAACGCTCAACCCACAACCCTGTTCAATCCATCCATTGTAAGGATTATTTTATGAAAATGGTCAACAACGCACTCTCCATCGGCTCAGTACTCGGAATCCCCATCCGACTGCATATCTCACTCCTGATTGCCGTGCCCCTTTTTCCATCTTTTTCAACCTTGGCTTCCTGCTCACCTTAATTCTAGCTGTGGGCATTTTCGGAAGCGTGGCACTGCACGAATTAGGGCACTCCGTGGTGGCCCGAGCCAAGGGAGGATACATCCACGAAATCATCCTCTACCCCTTCGGCGGAGCGGCCAAGATCTCGAATATTCCCCAGCGACCGACCGATGAGATTCTCGTGGCACTCGCTGGGCCTGCCGTTAGCCTGGCATTAGCCGTACTTTTCAGCCAGATCAAGGGCCTAGCCCCATTGGGCTATCTCAACGGAATGCTCTTTCTATTCAACGTCCTACCTGTTTTTCCGATGGATGGTGGGCGCGTATTACGTGCTGTTCTCGCCGCCAAAAAGAACCGGGTCGAGGCCACCCGCATCGCCGCGACGGTTGGGAAATATTTCTGCGGCCTGTTCATCTGGATTGGGTTGTTCGGATTAAATGTTCACGTCCAATTTTTTGGTCTTGAATTCGGCCCCTTCGGTCGAAATTTTATGCTCATGTTCATCGGATTCTACATCTATCGCGCAGGACAAATGGAGTATCGAATGGTGTTAATGGAAAATCGAGACGCCCCAGCTCGGAATCCTGGAAACGAACCGATCGATGTCGAGGTCAGCCCCCCGCCCTATGCGAAAAATGATAGCGGTATTGAATCGATCAAAGAAAAGCTACGCGGCCTATTCCGCCGCTGACTCAGAGGTCGTCTCGATCGGAACATATTGTTCGTCCATATGTGCCTCATCACGCGCCACATGTTCCAAATATAAAAACTGCCAGATTGCGATAGCGATCAGAAGAACCACAGTTATCCCTAACAAACTCCACCAAAAAACCTTTTCGTTGGACGATTTTCGCGATAGATGCAAGATACGGCGCAAGCCTGAATTCTTGCTACGACGGCGACGCTCCCCCGTCTTACCAAATGCCGTAGAACTTGAAGAGCGACGACGTTGCCCTTTTTTTCAATTCATTTCATTTGGTTTATTTTGCACCGGTTCGCGGCTTTTATAAATATCGGTATCAGACATGCCTATCATCCTAATGTTTTTAATGAAGAATCCGAACAAGTTAGCCAAATCTCCCCGCAGCGTCCATGGCAGACTGCACATTAAAAATACCCCGAGGGGCCTCAAATCACATCGAAGCGGCTAATAAGACCCCGACGAAAAGGATTCGTTGATGTTGATCCACATAGAAGCAAGCTTGACGAAGCTCCGTGATTCTAAGACTTTTTCTTACTCACATTGATTCACAGAAAAGACCCCATTTACGACCGCATAAAATTCTTCCCTCGATCCTATTCCTTTCGCCGCCAAAGACCTGAATATTTCCGCACGGCAAGTCCCCGCCGAGACAAAGCAGTTTGCCGAGGGCAACACCGTTCCATTCATCGCTCGTTACCGCACAGAGGCCCATGGTAATCTCGATGAAGTCCAGATCATGGATATTCAAGAGAAACTGACCTACTACAGCTCGCTCGAAGCACGCCGCCAGATCATCCTCAAATCGATCGACGAGCAGGGCAAACTGACCGATGAATTGACAAATAAAATTACCGGATGCCTTTCGAAAACTACACTCGAAGACCTCTATCTTCCCTACAAACCCAAGCGCCGCACTCGCGCCATGATTGCAAAAGAAAAGGGGCTTGAACCCCTCGCCGATCTCATTTCCAAGCAAGGTTCAACCGGCGATCCGGAAACCGAAGCGGCCCAATGGATCAACCGGAAAAAGAGGACGCCTCTGCTGAAGAAGCCCTCGCCGGTGCGCGCGATATTATTAATACGGCAATTAAATATATGAATAATGAAGGGCTCTGTTATAATGGGGAGCATGAAAATAAAAGATGCGCGCAGCCTGAGCTCGGAACAGCAAAAGATACTTAGAATCAAAGCCGTGGATATGGTTTTTAAACAC
>JAJRRI010000084.1 GCA_024279685.1 Verrucomicrobiota bacterium
AGTTCGGATCGCGATTCGGTGCGATGCAGGGTGTCGAGGGCGAGATCAATTTTGATGAGTTCTCGGTTTTGTTTATGGATGAGGGTTCGCAGGTTTTGCGTGGCTTTGCATCGGTTGGCTTTGTTTTTGTTCCGCTTTTTTCGAGTCGAGCTTTCTTTTCTTTCGCGGCTTTGAGGGCTTTTTGGTTCGGTTTGCCTGCGGATCGAGCGGCGTGTTGTTGGATTTGTTTTTCTACCTGTTCGATTTCCTCGTTGTCGTTGCGGTTCTTTTGGGAGTGGGTGCGGACTGATTTTGTGCGTTTGAGGAGGTTGGTTTTTAGTTTTCCTTCGAGCTTGGTTTTCTCTTTTTTCTTCGCCTTGTACGGTCGGCTTGCGACGGGTCGATCGATGAGTTCGGCGGCGATTTCCTCATAGGGTTGATGGGATCGGCTTGAAAGCGCCGATTAAAACCGGCAGAGAGTAGAGAATGAAAGAGTCTTACCGTGAAAGTCTAGCGAACTACATTGGCCCCGAGTCATGTCTCGACGTTCCGCGAGGGAGCGGTCTACCATGTGATGTGCCGAGGGAATCGGCAACAGGCAATTTTTCGGGACGCTCGCGATAATCGGCAATTTCTGGATACCTTGGAGGAGGTGTGCATACGTTGTGGTTGGAGGATTCATGCCTATGTTCTGATGGGGAATCACTACCACCTTTTGCTGGAGACTCTGTTTGCGAATCTTGTGAGGGGGATGCAGTGGCTCCAAGGCACCTATACGAAGAGGTTCAATGTTCGACATAAGGAGCGGGGGCATTTATTTCAGGGGCGTTACAAGGCGTTGCTGGTGGATGGCTCGGCGGGCGATTATTTCTCCACGGTCGGCGGCTATATCCATCTTAATCCGGTGCGGGTGAAGGGATACGATTTTAAAACCTCAAAACTGGAAGGGTATGTGTGGAGTAGTTTCCCAGCCTATCTCAAGTGGGTCGAACGGCCTGAGTGGTTGTGTGTGGATCGTGTGCTCGGCGGGTTGGGATTGATGGATTCGCGCGAAGGCCGAGCGCAGTACGGGGAGTATATGGAGATGCGTATGCTGGAGATGCAACATAGTTCTGAGCCTTGGAAGGTTGATGCCCGCTGGAAGGAGATTCGCCGAGGGTGGTGTTTGGGGGATGCTGCTTTTCGTGAGGAAATGCTGGAGCGACTGGATGGTCATTTGAAGGTGGGACGTAGGGAATCGTTCAGTGGAGAGGATGTGACGAAGCATGACGAAGTGGAGGCTGAACGGTTGGTAAAGACTGGCCTGCAGATCCTTTCTTTGACCGAGGATGATTTGGTACAGTTGATTAAAAGTGCCGCCGCAAAATATGCTATTGCCTGGCTTGTACGCGGGAAGACTGCGGTGCGGACGCGCTGGATAAAGGATCGTTTAAACATGGGATCGGCAACCAATTTCGCCCCATTATCTAAAACGAATTGAATCTTCGGGACAGGCGGGCTGGGGATACGTTGAATTTCAGAAGATTAAAAACATTAATTTATAGGGCTGGTACCCCTCTATATTCGCGTCATTTTTTCCGAAAGAGTATCCCGTTCGATTAATACGCAATTGCACTTGCGCCGGTTATGTAGTTTCACCATATTACGCCGGTCTTCAGGGCAGGGTGAAATTCCCGACCGGCGGTGATAGTCCGCGAGCGATTCCAAATTTTGGAAAAGCATGGTGCAGCGAAATTCTGCAACCGACCGTATAGTCTGGATGGAAGAAGACAACCGGTCGGTATCGTTGTGCCGTCGAGAAGCCCTGTAGACGTATGTTCTGCAGGGTTTTTTATTGGGAAGGTGTGGCTATGAATAAAGACGTATTCGATCCGATCGAGGAGGTAATTGAGGCTTTTCGCAAGGGTGAAGTGATCGTGATGACTGACGATGAGGATCGTGAAAATGAGGGCGATTTAGTCTGTGCGGCCGAGGCGGCCACGCCCGAAGTCATTAATTTCATGATCACGCACGCACGCGGTCTCGTCTGCGTTCCGATGGGTGAAGAGCAACTTTCACGAGTGGGTTTAAACCAGATGGTTCCGGCTCATATGTCGGATAAATTCTATTGTGCTTTTATGGATTCCGTCGATGTTCGTGAAGGAACCACAACGGGCATCAGCGCTACGGATCGTGCTAAAACCGTGAAGGCCTTGATTGATGAAAACAGCAAGGCGGATGATTTTCTTAAGCCGGGTCATATATTTCCGCTTAAGGCGATGCCGGGCGGTACGCTTGAACGTGCGGGCCATACGGAGGGAACGGTCGATCTTGCCCGCATCTGCGGCATGAAACCCGCCGGAGTGATTTGTGAAATTCTAAGTGAAAATGGCGAAATGGCGCGGGTGCCGGAACTCCGAAAATTTGCCGATACGCATGTCCTGAAAATGACGGCTGTCTCGGAAATTATTAAATATCGCTATACCCATGAGTCGCTCGTTCATTTGGAGCGTGAGGTCAGCATGCCGACGGATTCCGGCCCGTTTCGACTCAAACTTTACAGTTCTATCGTTGACCAGAAGGATCATCTTGCCCTGATTTGCGGCGGACCGGAATCCGGCAAGACACCGCTTGTGCGGGTACATAGCGAATGCCTGACCGGCGATGTATTCCATTCGCTGCGCTGTGATTGCGGAACGCAACTTCATGCCGCCATGCAGGCGGTTCAAGAGCATGGCTATGGCGCGATTGTCTATATGCGCCAAGAAGGTCGTGGAATTGGGTTAGCAAAAGAAATCCACGCCTACGAGTTGCAGGAAAAAGGGATGGATACGGTTGAGGCCAACGAGCATCTCGGATTCAATGCAGATCTGCGCGACTACGGTATTGGCGCGCAAATCCTCGTTGAGCTTGGCATGAAAAAAATTGAACTACTGACTAATAATCCATCGAAGATTGAGGGACTAAGCCGATACGGGGTCGAAGTCAGCCAGCGTATTCCGCTGGTGCTCCCTCCCCATGAACACAATGTCGATTATCTATCTACGAAGCGCGATAAAATGGGACACATCATCTAATGGGTAAAGGAATTTCAAAAGAGATCGAATTAATCGGGGGCATCGGTGCGCATCAAGTGGTAGGCCATCTCGATGCGGCCGGCCTGCGATTTGGCATTGTGGTGAGCCGTTTTAACGACGAACTGACCCATGCACTTTGCCGCAGCGCCTATCAGTGTTTGGAAAAAAACGGCGCAAAGCGCGAGACCATTGATGTGGTTCATGTGCCAGGAGCCTATGAGATTCCGGGGGTGGCTTCCAAAATGGCGGCCAGCGGAACCTACAGCGCACTGATTGTATTGGGTGTGGTCGTCGAAGGCGAAACCCAACATGCTCAGATGATTATCGATACGACGGGGCAGAGCCTGCTCGATATCTCCTGCCGTTATACCCTTCCCATCATCAATGAAATCGTCGGCTCCCGCACCTGGGCGCAGGCCGAGGCTCGTTGTCTTAGCGGCGAAAATACGCGCGGATGGTATGCCGCTGAAGCCGCGATCGAAACGGCCCGCGTTTACCAGAAACTTGGATAGTTTTATCTGCCCATCCTTGACATGTAACCACGGTGACTACATGTTATATGGCAAAGACCAGATAAGGAGAGGTTATGCAGGTGGCAGTCAGAGAGGCAAAAGCGAAGTTGAGCAAATTTGGCGATCTTGCACATAAAGGGGAAGTGGTGGTGGTTTGTAAAAATGGTGAGCCTTGGTTCGACATGGTTCCGCATGTTAAGACCCAACGTAAAATAACTCCATTAAAAGGGGTAGTGCCTATAATTTCCGAAGCAGAGGCGGTTGAACCGCTCAAACCGGGAGATCTTCCGGGATGGAGTTGATGTTAGATACGTGCGGTTTTCTTTCCCTCTCCGGCTTGTTAAAAAAGCGATTGAGTCCGGTGACACTGGGGAAATTTGAAGGGGCGGAAACGGTCTATATTTCAGCGTGTTCCCTGTTTGAAATCGCAATAAAGCACAAAAAAGGAAATATAGATATTCACCCATTCGGAAATGCCATGGAGTTGTGGGAGAGGGCTGTAGAGGAATACCAACTCGTTGTGCTACCGGTTTCAGCGGAACTTTTTTTTGATTCAACCCAACTTAGGATCACCACGGCGATCCGTTCGACCGGATTATTATCGCGGAATCTTTATCCCGTAGTATTACGATAGTTACTTACGACGCTATTTTTGAGCGTTACGCGATGGAAACGATTAACTAAGTACTGAGATTTTTATGGAAAAAAAGAAGATTAATGGCCGCCGCGCAACGCGCGAATGGATCATCCAGTTTTTGTTTCATCTCGATTTTAATGCCGAACCAGTCGATATTGCCCTGAAGGATTTTTGGGCGGAAAAGGAGCCGAACGAACGCGAGAAAACCTATGCAGAAGAGATCATCAAAGGCGTGGTTCAGCACAAAGACGAGCTCGATGACCGCCTCTCGCAGTATGCCAAACGCTGGGATTCCGAGCGCATGGGCGCGGTCGACCGTACGGTGATGCGTGTGGCTCTGTTCGAGATGCTCTACCGCGAGGACGTTCCGCCGGTGGTATCCATTAACGAAGCGGTTCACTTTGCCAAAGATTTCAGTAGCTTCCAATCCGGCCGTTTTGTGAACGGCGTACTTGACCGTATTCGTAAGGAAATCGACCGCCCCGCGCGCACCACCTACAAGCCCCCGAAGGGAACCCCGTAATGGAGGTTTGGGCGTCTGCACTTTCTAAGACCCGCACCCTTCTCAAACAGGTATTTTCTCCTTCTGTTGGCGATGTGGATGAGCTGAATACCGAAGACCTCGAAGAAATTTTACTCCGTTCCGATGTTCCGGTGCGGTTGGTCATGGAGATCGTTGATCAGCTCGACTCCGCCCCCCGAAAAATTTCCCGGAAAGAGATCCTCCGGGATCTACTGCTTAAGGAACTGGGTGCTACGACTCCCTTTTCTTGGCCCATAGATAAAACCCCGTTTGTTGTCCTACTGCTCGGCATCAACGGGTCTGGAAAAACCACCACCGCCGCCAAGCTCGCTAAGCGGGCCATGCAGCACGGACACAAGCCTATGCTCTGCGGTTCCGACACCTTCCGCGCTGCCGGATCCTCCCAACTTAAGCTATGGAGTGAAAAGATCGGCTGCGACTTTGTGGGCGGTGAAATGGGGGCCGATGCCGCCGGTGTGGTTTTTAATGCCATCGATGCCGCTTTCATCAAAGGCTGCGATCCGGTCATTGTTGACTCCGCCGGACGCATGCACACCAAGACTCCGCTGATGGACGAGCTACCCAAAATGTGCCGCTCCATGGATAAGCGGCATGCGGGTGCGCCGCACGAAGTATGGATGGTGCTCGACGCCTCTCTGGGGCAAAATTCCGTCATTCAGGCGCAGCAATTTAACACCGTCGTTCCGCTCACTGGAATCGTCATCACCAAGCTCGACGGCTCCTCCAAAGCCGGGTTTCTTTTCTCCGTCCGCGCCGAGCTAAACGTACCGATCCTTTTCACCGGCCTCGGCGAAGACGAGGACGACCTTGTCCCCTTCAACCCAGAAGAGTTCGTCGATGCCCTCTTTGGAGATTCTGAGCGGGGATGATTTAACCACGAAGATTTGAAGAACACGAAGAAGGGCCGAAAAATGAAATTTGATGAGTTGTCGAATAAAGTGATTGGATGCGCCCTGAATGTTCATCGAAAGCTGGGTCCGGGTTTGCTGGAATCGACTTACGAACAGTGCTTATGCTACGACAAAAGCCAAAATCCAGTTTGAGCGGCAGAAAGAACTTCCTGTTAAATATCAGGATGTCATGATGGATTGCGGTTATCGCGTTGATATTCTTGTGGAAGGCCGGTTAATTATCGAATTAAAGAGCGTTGAGCGGTTACAGCGAATTCATGAAGCACAGGTGCTGACCTATATGAAACTATCGGCCATCCAGATTGGTCTACTTATAAATTTTAATTCTGTATTATTGCGAGACGGACTCAAAAGGCTCGTTCTTTAGCTGAGCTTCATGTCCTTCGTATCTTCGTGGTGAAAAAAATGACTTCAGATAAAAAATATATGATGCGGGCGATTGAGCTGGCGCGGTTGGGCGAAGGGTTGACCCGTCCGAATCCGCCGGTGGGGGCGGTGCTCGTGCAAGATGGTGAAATTATCGCTGAAGGCTGGCACAAAAAGTCCGGCGGGCCACATGCAGAAGTGGAATGCCTTCAATCGACTCTCGGTAATCTAAAATCGGCCACCCTCTATGTGACCCTCGAACCCTGTTCTACCCACGGACGCACGCCGCCCTGCACGGATCTGATTATTAAAAAGGGAATAGGCCGCGTCGTGGTTTCCGTGGTCGATTTAAACCCGAAACATGCCGGGCGCGGGCTGGAGATTTTAAAGAAAGCTGGCGTTGAGGTGGTAACGGGGATAGGTGAAGAAGCGGGACGAGAATTAATGGCCCCCTTTGAAAAAAGGATGACCACCGGCTTACCCTACGTCA
Source organism: Verrucomicrobiota bacterium (assembly GCA_024279685.1). Taxonomy (GTDB): domain Bacteria; phylum Verrucomicrobiota; class Kiritimatiellia; order Kiritimatiellales; family Pontiellaceae; genus Pontiella. The sequence continues at coordinate 6,496 of JAJRRI010000084.1, forward strand.
CGCTTAAGCTGGCCTCGACGCTCGATGGAAAAATAGCGGATAGCGAAGGGAATTCCAAATGGATCACTGGCCCCGAGGCCCGCGAACGGGTGCAGGAAATGCGCCGACGAGCCGATGCGATTATGGTGGGCGCGGCAACGGTGATTGCTGACAACCCCTCCTTGTTGCCCTGTCCGACCGATGGGCGAACTCCATGGCGGGTCGTGATTGGAAAAATGATTCCATCGAATGCGAAAGTTTTAACCGACGAGTCGGCGGAGCAGACCTTGGTGCGCACGGGATCGTTATCAGATATTTTGAAGGAACTAGCAGAACAACACGATGTGATGCATGTACTCTGCGAAGGCGGCGGAAAACTCGCATCCGGTTTAATTGAAGCGGGATTAGTCGACGAGTTCATCTTTTTCATCGCCCCGAAGTTGATGGGTGCAGACGGGATCCCGAACTTTGCTAAAAGAGGCGGTCTCATTTCGGATATCCGAAACTTAAAGTTCCAATCTGTGGAACAAATCGGGGTCGATATCGTGATTAAAGCAAAATTTGAATCAAACGATCCTTGATTAAGGATTCTATTTTTCTATGAACCAGATCTTTTGCAACAAGGGAACTTTGCAATGAATGTAAAGATCGGAACCATAATGATGGTAGTGGCGCTGATGGCCGTTGGGGCGCAGGCGTAATTCCAGAGCCGTCCAGTATCGCGATGGTCGGTGTGGTTTGCGGACTCGGATTGTTTATTCGCAGAAAGTTGATGCGGTGAACTCTTTGCTCTTTTAAACTTTTACCCTTTACCAACCCGGCTCGTAAATGACCCGGTTTTTTTTGGTAGGGCGGGGTGTCCCACCCCGCCGTCCGCACCGTCATTCCGCACAGCCCGTCTACCGAGCCGCTCGTGCGCGGCGCGCTCGGAGAGCACGCCCTACCTTTACAAATGAAACCCACCGACACCACCGACCCGATCCTGTTCGCCCCAGTGGCACGACACCGCGAATGGGTTGCTCGACCGTGTGGCCGCGTTCTCGAAAAAGTAAATTGATCGACCTTGAAGTAAAAAACCGCTCCGCATGAGTGGGGCGCTTTTTTTATGATTGAATGTAGACGGAGCTTCCAGCTCCGTTGTCCATGCGCCGCCTGCGTACTCTTCTGCTGTAACGGAGCTGGAAGCTCCGTCTACGTTTAAGTGGAGTTCAAGTCGTCATTGCCTGCGGTGAGTAGCGTAAGCGAAAGGCGGGGGAGGGGCTGTTTAATGCTTGATCCATATTCCTTGAGGCGTGATTCTCTCGGCTCACTTTTTGCAAGGGAGAAACTATGTTTACTGGAATGGTGCAACGGCTGGGGAATATTACCAAGATTAAGATGGAGGGCGCCGCTGGTCGGATCACGGTGGTGCCGAATCGGCCGTTTGATAAACCCAATCAGCTGGGCGATAGCATTGCGGTGAATGGAGCCTGCCTGACGGTGGCCGCTATGGAAGATGATAAGGTCATGTTTGATGTGTGGGGCGAAACGTTCGATAAGACTAATTTGGGCAAAAAGAAACTCGGCGACGTGGTGAATTTAGAGCAGGCGCTAGCGTTGGGTGATACGCTCGGTGGGCATATTGTGACGGGCCATGTGGATAACACGGGAACCGTGGCGAAGATCGAAGAGGTGGATCGCGACTTTAAGTTTACCATCGAGTGTTCGCGCGATATGCTGATGCTGATGGTTTCTAAAGGTTCGATTGCGATTGATGGCATTTCACTGACCGTTGCTGAACTGACGGACAACGGCTTCATTGTTCACATCATCCCGCACACCATACAGGAAACAGATATGTCGGAGTTTAAAGTGGGTACGAAGGTGAATCTCGAAGCGGACATTCTCGGGAAACACGTCCAGCGTATTCTTGAGTTTGGCGGCGGGCAGGGCTATCGGCTGAACCTGAATGGTTAGCTGAACCATTTTACGACGACGTATAAGAAGATCGCGAAGGGAAGAATTGATGAGTCGGTTGTTTGTTTTAGGTGTATTTTTGTTCGTGCTGTGCGGGTGCCATGCCCCGACGCATCACGATCGGGTTCCCCATTCTTCGGTGGTTCGTCAGAAGCAGATTTTTTTGGTGATCGATGATGCGGGATTGAGTTTGGATGAGATTAAGCCGTTTATGGATCTTCCGATTCCGATGACGATTGCGGTGCTTCCGCATTTGAAGGAAACCGAAAGGGTTTGTTTGGAAATTCACCGTCACTCGGATAAGGAGTTGATTCTGCATCAGCCGATGGAGGCCTACGATTCGACGAAAAATACGGGGAAGGGTGCCATCCATAATACCACTCTCCCTGAAGATGTTTCCCGCATTCTTGCTCGCAACCTCGCTTCGGTTCGTGGAGCGGTGGGGGTGAATAATCACATGGGCTCGCGGGTTACGGAAAATGAAGTGTTGATGACCGAGGTTTTGCTTTATTGCCGTGCGCGTGGGCTGTATTTCATGGATAGCAAGACGGCCTATAATTCGATCGTTCCGCGTGTGGCGGGGCAGCAGCACATTCATCTTGAAGTGCGGGATGTCTTTCTAGATATCCAGCAAGATCGCGCGAGTGTTCGGCGAGCCTGGGAAAGTACGGTAAAAAAAGCCCGAGAAACCGGCTATGCTATTGCCATCGGCCATATTTGGAGCAAAGAAACCGCCGCCGCCATTCGGGATAGCTATCAAACGCTACAAAATCAAGGCTACTCGTTTCACCTGTTATCGGAGCTGTACGAATGAAAATGCCATCGGTTGAAAATAAGTCCGTATTGGTGACCGGGTGCTCTTCGGGCATTGGTTTGGCCACCGCCGAGTTATTGTGTTCGAAAGGGTGGACGGTTTTCCCGACGGCGCGGAAGGTGGCGGATCTGGATGCGTTGAGGCAAGCAGGGTTCGATGCCATTAAGTTGGATGTGGCTTCGAGCGAATCGATTGCTCGTGCGGTGGACCGGGTGCTCGCAAAAAATGAGGGTCAGCTGGGCGCTGTAGTGAATAATGCGGGTTTTGGTATGCCGGGTGCCATTGAGGATCTGACGCGCGATGCAATGCGAGATCAATTTGAAGTGAATCTTTTCGGTTTGCAGGAACTGACGAATCAGCTCATTCCCGTTTTCCGTAAGCAAGGATATGGCCGTATTATAAACGTAAGTTCGGTGGTGGGGCGGATCAGTTTGCCTTTCATGGGAATCTATTCGGCATCAAAGTTCGCGCTTGAGGCGGTGAGCGATGTGCTGCGAGTGGAGCTTGCACAGGATCGTATTTGCGTGGTCTTGGTGGAACCAGGGCCTATTGCTACGCGATTTTCAACCCATTGCGCAGCGCAGGGCGAGGAGAAGTTGGATACGGAGGCCTCCCGTTTTGGTGGGGCATATCGGCGATATTTCGACCGTCGCCGCAATGGCAGCATGGTGCAGGATCGTTTCCGCCTGCCGCCGGAAGCGGTGGCGGAGAAGATTCTACATGCGTTGGAATCACCTCGTCCCAAAATCCGTTATAAAGTAACTATTCCCGCCTATTTTGGCGATTTGACCGCCCGTTTTATGCCCGCAAGGTGGCTGGACCGAGTGCTCGTTGGTCATGTGAAAAAGCGGTCTGGTTGAGCTAATTCTTCCGCGGGATAGCCCCTTATTTTGAGATGAAGAATTAAATGGGTATTGAAATGCTAATTTAGAGTTGAAATTGTCGTTTAGTGGTGCAATAAAGTGCGCCGAATTCAAGACGTGAGCCTTTTGTGCACGTTTTCTATGCTGAACCCGAAATGAAGGGATGCGCGAATCCATGATACAGCAGAAGATTAAAGTCGAATTGCCTGATGATGACTATTATGAGGCGGAGGTAGCCTGTCGTAATTCTTGCCCTGTAAAAACAGATGCACGTGGCTATTTAATGGCCACCGTGGCGGGTAAATTCGAAGAAGCCTACGCGATTTCCCGTGCAACCAACCCTTTTGCTTCGATTTGTGGAAAAGTTTGCGGGGCTCCCTGCGAAAAAGGGTGCCGCCGTTCGGATGTCGACGAGGCCGTCGTGATCCGCAATATTAAGGGCTATCTAACCGATAAAGAGGGGCCGGAAAAAGGCGACCTTGAAACGCCGCTAACCTATTCCATTGCTCCGGGTACAATTACGCCGGAACTCAACGGGCAATCGGTGGGTATTATTGGAGGCGGTTGTGCGGGCTATACCTGCGCACATGACCTTGCGCGCCTCGGGTATAGCGTGACTCTCTATGAACGCTGGGAAGTCTCCGGCGGCCAGTTAGTGCAGGGCGTTCCGATCAACCGGCTAAGCCGAGATGTGGTGGCTTCGGAAATCGCTTCGATCGAGCATTTTTCAAATATTGACGTTCAGCGTGGCGTTGATGTGGGAAAGGATATCTCCTTTGCCGAGCTGGAAAAAAAGCACGATGCGGTTTTTATTGGCGTGGGGCTGGCGAAGGGGAAAAATATTCCAATCCCGAACTCGGATCACGAGGCTGTACATATCGGTCTCGCCTTTCTTTTTGATTTTAACTTGCGCGAGAAGTGGGACCTTGCGACCACGCGCTCCATTGTGATTGGCGGCGGCGATGTGGCTTTCGACGTGGCTCGATCTGCGTTGCGCTGCGGTTCGCCGGATGTACAACTGGCCTGCCTTGAACGTGAACACTTAAATGAAATGACCGGCTCGGTCGATGAACGCGAGGGTGGACGCCGTGAGGGCGTGATCATCAATGATGGATGGGGCCCGCGCGAAATTGTGGTTGAAGATGGAAAGATCAAAGGGTTGCTCGTTAGTAAAGTCATTCGGGTGTTCGATGACGAGGGCAAGTTTTCTCCTCTGATGGATGATGAAACACGCTTGATCGAGGGCGATGCCGTATTCATGGCCGTAGGACAGGGTTCGGATCTGGATTTTCTCAAAGATACAGGGGTTGAAATCACCCCCCGCGGCGGTGTTCTCATTGCAAATGAAGAAACTTTAGCAACGAATAAGCCGAATGTTTTTGCGGGAGGGGATATTGCCCACGGGCCCAAATTATTTATTGATGCAGTGGCTTCGGGAAGTAAGGCCGCTATGGGGATTCATGCCTATTTGTTCGGCGGAAAACCACTTTCGCTCAAACGAAAGTTGACCTTTACGGACCTTCCCGAATATGACCGAAATTCGGTTTATGTGAATGAAGAGCGCGAGGAGCGTGAGGAGCTTCCAGTTGATCCAGCGAAGGATCCTGAATTCAACACGACGGTGGAATATCTCGACGAAGAGGCCAAGAAACAGTCGGCGCGTTGTTTGGAATGTCATATTCATCCGACCTTTGAGGGCGATATCTGTATTCTTTGCGGAGGGTGTGTTGATGTCTGCCCCTCGTTCTGCTTGTCGATGGTTACGGTGGATAGCTTAGAGGGTGGAGAAGAGGTGGTTAAATTGGCTGAAGCGGAGTTTGGCAGCATGGAAGTGGCGCGTGAGCAAGGCTCGGCGATGCTATTTGATCCGCTCAAATGTATTCGGTGCGGCATGTGCGCGCAAAAGTGCCCAACGGGGGCCTGCAAAATGACCGAAAATAGTTTTGAGGATTCTTATGCTTAGGAAACACGATCAATGTTGCTACTAACCATTATCTTATTAGTCTCGACGACGTTGCTTGGAGGCATCTTTGTTGCGATGTTCCGCTGGGCGGTGAAGGATGGTCAGTTTGAGAATTCGGAAGAAGCGAAGTATGTAATTTTTAGGGAAGATGACGATCGTCTTCCCCATGTAGTTCATGGAGGGAAGAAGTAATGGAAAAAAATGAAAAACAAGGATCGAGCCGGCGTGAAATGATTGCGGTTGGCTCCGCGTTCGGATTGATGGGACTGGCCGCGGCCGGTACGGGGGGGGCACTTTTTAAATTCATGTTTCCGGTGGTTTCTTATGGAACCCCGCAAAAATTTCTCGTCTCGGTCGACGACCTTCCAGACGTGGGCGATGAGCTCATCTTCGAGGATCAAAAGACGGTGTTACGCCGCCATAGCGAAACGGAAGTCGCCGCCATATCTCTCGTTTGTACGCACTTGGGCTGTACCGTGGATCGGGTGGAAACAGGATTCCAGTGTCCGTGCCACGGGTCGCAATACGATGTCGATGGTTTAGTTGTCGGCGGGCCGGCTCCGAAAACTTTGCCGTGGTTGGAAATTAAAAAGGTTCCCGGAAATCAGCTCGAAATCGACACCGGCAGCTCGTTGCCGGAAAACACTTTTTTTGCCGTCTAAAGGGGGCCACCGATGAATGAATTAATGGAAAAGGCGAAGGAGTTTGGACTCAAACTCTATGCCTCGATCTTCCGTCACAATTTTGACAATACGGGACTGACTAAATCAAAAATCATGTTCAGTAACGTGTTGCTGCACATCCAGCCAGTAAAAATTCACAAGCGCTCGATCAAATTTAAGACCACGATGGGGCTGGGGCTGGTCACATTTTATCTATTTTTGATCCTGGCGGTAACGGGCGTCTTACTGATGTTCCATTATGTCCCTTCTACGGCCATTGGCCCCGATGGGCTGCCGGATGCGTATAGCCGGATGCTTAACCTGCGTAGTAACATCTTCTGGGGGGGGCTCCTGCGGAACATGCACCGTTGGGCGGCCCACGGAATGGTCGCTTTTGTAGCCTTTCACATGCTCCGCGTCTACCTCTCCGGTGCGCATCGAGGCGGCCGGGAATTTAACTGGGTGATCGGTTGTATCCTAGGTCTGCTCACCGTATTCCTCTCGTATACAGGGTATCTACTCCCTTGGGACCAATTGGCCTTTTGGGGGGTTAAAGTGGGTACCGAAATTGCAAAAATTGCTCCCGGCGGTGCAATCATCCGCGGAATTTTGTTGGGGGATACCGATGTCGGTAGTGAAGCCTTGATTCGCTTCTACGTGTTACACGTCGCCATTCTTCCGGCCGTGATGGCCTTCCTGATTGCCGTTCACTTCTTCCGTATCCGCAAGGATGGCGGGCTGGCCAAGCCAGCTGACACGACCCACGAAAAGCAGATTCCCGACGAGGAGTTTGGTGAGGTTAAAAACGCATCTGTATTTAAATCGGCTCGGAGTTATAAGTTGGTTGAAATCGTGAAGGGCAAAGAACCCAAAGTGAACGAAGAGGTCGATCAGATGATGTTTGCCTGGCCGAAGTTAATCGTCCGCGAGGTGATTGTTTTACTCGGCGTGGTGGCTTTCCTTAGTTTGATTTCGGTGCTATTTGATGCGCCGCTCGAAGGGCCTGCCGATCCGAACCATCCCACCAACCCCTCCAAGGCACCGTGGTACTTCCTCGGTTTGCAGGAGTTGGTCAGTTACCACGGCTTCATTGGCGGCGTCGTGATTCCTGGTATCATGGTGGGCGGCGTGATGTTCCTTCCCTACATTGAAATTTTCCAAGAAACGATGATCAAGGGATTCAACAAAAACTATCCGGGCATCTGGTTTGCTCGGGAACGTAACCTTGAGAACGCACTATTTATCGGGCTGTATATATTCATGCTGGCACTGATTCTTATCGGGGTTTATTTCCGAGGTGAAAACTGGGCGGTCGTTTATCCATGGGAGCATATGTCGGGGGGAGGACTCTAATATGTTGAAAGATTATAGAATCATGTTGGTGCTGGCCTTTGCGGGATTGGTCTTCTTCGGAATGTCCTTGCTCAAAGAGATTAACCTCTCGTTCGCAAGCCACCAAAAGGCGTATTACAAGGAACTTGGGATTGAAGATTTTTATGTGGAAATCAAGCAGGTGAATATCAATGCCCCTGGCGGGGGTATGGTGGTGGACCGTTGCCAATCCTGTCATATTGGAGCTTCGAACCCCGATGCGCTGAATTTCGATCAGCCACTCGCTATGCATCCGCCGATTGTTCCCGGAGTGGAGAATGATCCGCATGAATTCGGAAAGATCGGGTGTGTGGTTTGTCACGACGGCAATGGCCGCGCGCTTGAAAAAGACGATGCCCATGGTGAATATCACGGATGGCCCTTTCCGTTGTTAGCGGGCGAGTTGGCCCAGGCCAACTGTAACCGGTGCCATACCATGGAATCGGGCTCGTTGGCCGGTGCTGAACACTATGAAAAAGGGCGCGAGCTGTTCCTCGAAAAGGCCTGTTGGGGATGCCATACCATTGCTGGAATCTCTTCGTCTAGCCAAGCCCCCGAACTAAGTAATGCAGGCGGTAAATTTTCGTACGAATATCTGGTCGAGTCCATGGTCGATCCTGCCGCAAATGTCGCTAACTCAAAAATGCCCAAATTTGATTGGGTGGACGATGCGGAAACCGTAGCGGCGTTGGCCACCTACTTGAAGGGACAGCAGAAAAATCGCTTGCGCTCTGATGGGCAGGCTCCCATCGGGTACAGTAAACCCGCATCGGAAGAACAGCGTCTGAGCGAAGCGAGTGCGGCGGCGGGTCGTAGTTTATTTGCTGGGGTTCCCGTTGCAGGCTCATTGGATCGTGGTGGGTGTATTAACTGCCATAGTTTCCGGAATGGAAATGGTGTACTTTCTGGGGGGAGCGTAGGGCCGGAATTGACGTATGCCATTCGGGCTCGAGGTAAGGAGTATGTAGAGGATCATATCCGCAATGCTCGTGTGCACGTGCCGGACTCCATTATGCCGACGTTTAAGGATTATAACGACGCCGAGATTGAAAGTTTGGTTAAATTCCTTGAAACGCTGGACTATAACCCGGCCGCCGGTCTTCCTGGAGATAAGCTTTTCGAAATGTTCTGCACATCCTGCCATGGCGAAGAGTTGGACGGGCGGGGCCGAGTGTCGAGCATGCTTGATCCTCTGCCGCGTGATTTTAACCGCTATCAGTTCGTGGATACCTATGAAGATCGTTTTGCGGAATCGATTAGCGAGGGGGTTAACGGAACCGCAATGCCGGCTTGGAATAAAATTCTTTCGAAGGAGCAGATCGCGAGCTTGATCGACTACATTAAGACGCAGAGCCTGACGGGGGACAAGCCGTTCACGCGTATTAAAGTGGAGTTGCCCAAGACGGGCGATCCCGAACGGATGGACTATAAGGAAAAGGGGATTGAGCTAGCGATCGGAGACCCAATTGAAGGATTGGCTGCGTTCCAAAAACATTGCACTTCCTGCCACGGGAAGTTGGCGAATGGAAAGGGGCCGAATGCCTATCTGTTGGAACATCCATTGCCGCGCAACCTACTGAATAAAGAGTTCTTGAACCAGACAACGATGAGCGACGAGCGCTTGTACCAGTCGATCTTGCTGGGCGTGGCCGGTACGCCAATGCCGGCTCACGATCACCTTAAAGACCAGACCCTTCTGGATCTCATTGCCTTTATCCGGGCGAATACCACCGAGGAAGCCAAGTAATGAAACAAGATACCGCTGCAAAATTAATGATCATCTCCTCGGTCCTTTTCTTTGGGCTGGCCTTATCGCTGGGGTTGTTAGCCGCACTTAAGTTTATTGTGCCGACGGTAGGAGAGATTGAATATCTCTCTCTCCCGCGCGTACGTATGCTGCATACCAACGTCAATCTGTATGCTTGGTTGTTACAGGCCAACATGGGAATCCTGTTTTGGATTCTTCCCCGTATTCTGCACACCAAGCTCTTCTCGGAGAAACTGGGCGTGGCGACGGGGATTCTCTACAACCTCACTCTTCTGGCCGGAGCCGTCTGCATTCTGCTCGGAAAAGTTCAGAATGTGGAATATGGCGAGCTTCCGCTTGGCATCGACCTATTCGTTATTATTTGCTGGGTCATGTTCTCGATTAACGTGTTTGGAACCGTGGCCACCCGTAAGGTAAAATATCTTTATGTAACGGTTTGGTACACGCTCGGCGCCGTAATCTGGACGACCTTTGTCTATATTACGGGGAATATTATTACCGTAATGCCTGAGGTAACGGGCATCAACCAAGCGAACTTGAGCTGGTTCTTTGTGCACAATGCGGTCGGCCTGATTTTTACTCCAATGGGCGTGGCGATTGCGTACTACTTGATTCCGGAACAACTCAACACGCCCATTTACTCGCACAAGTTGAGTATGATCGGTTTCTGGGTGATCTCCTTCGTTTATGTCTGGACGGGCGCGCATCATATGATCCATGGGCCAATCTCTCCCTGGTTGCAGACGGTTTCGATTATTTTCTCGTTCAGCCTTATTATTCCGGTGATGGCCGTGATTACGAACTTCTTTGGGACCTTTGCCAACGCCCCTCGGGCCACGCGCATGGATGGGCCGATCCCAAAGCTATTGATGATGGGTACGATCTACTACATCTTTACCTGCCTGCAGGGACCCTTCCAAGCGATCCGTGCGGTGAATGAAATTACCAGTAAGACCGATTGGGTAGTGGGCCATGCACACATGGCGCTGTTTGGAGCGTTCTCGTACTACGCTATGGCCGGCATCTATTATGTTGCTCCGAAGCTGACGGGTCGGAAACTCTATTCCAAAAAACTGGGCGATTTGCACTTCTGGATTATGACAATTGCGAGCATTCCGTTCTTTGCCGTATTGTGGATCTCCGGCGTCATTCAAGGCTTTGCTTGGTTGAATCCAGAAAATACTTTTGTGCAAACCCTTGCCGCGCTAAAGCATGCGCACGTGATGCGCTTTATAACCGGAATCGGCATCTCTGCGGGCTATATGCTGTTCCTGTATAATGTCTTGCAGACTTTCTTCGGAAAATATGCGGATGAAGTTGATGTCGAAACCATTTCCGAATAGAGGATTTAATCATGAAACTAGATGTTGAAAAGAGTTTGATTCTAACCGCGCTCGGCGCCTTCATTATTTTTTCAATCGGCGCCGTGGTCACCACCGTCATTCCTCCTTTGGTTGATGAAACCCTCTGGACCGCCGGAGAACGCGAAATTCACGAATATACCGAGCAAGAGCTGCGCGGGATCGATATTTATAAGAGCCAAGGCTGCGTCTATTGCCACACCCAGCAAATTCGGCAGCTCGCTTCCGATCAGCGTCGCTACGGCGGGCGCCTCGTGGATGCTCCGGCCTCTGAAGCCTGGGAATACGTGAACGATAAAGACCACTTTGTCGGGACCAAGCGTACAGGTCCCGATCTTGCACGTGTTGGGGGGAAATATTCTTCAGAGTGGCACTGGGCCCACTTTAAGGATCCACGCAATATGGGCGAAAAATTTGAGTCGCCCAATGGAGCCTACCAATCCGCTTCCATCATGCCGTCCTATAAATTTTTGAGCGACGCCGAGATCAAAGATTTAACCGCCTATATCCAAACGCTGGGTCGTAATAAAAACTGGCGCAAAGATGCGGATGGAAACGAGCTAAACGACTACGAAAAATAGACCGCAAGGAATCCGCTATGAGCGAAAATAAAAACGACGACATGCTCGAAACCACCACCGAGATCAAGCAAGGCCACGCTGCGGTTGGTAAATTTAATATAGCCATTTTTGTTGGGCTAACGATTGTCAGCATCGCCTATCTTATCCTGAACTTCAATCCGTAGCCGGACGATTGGAGAGACCTCCTTCGCGTTGCTCTCTCCCCGCTACAGTAGGGCGGAGTAGAGGTCTCGTCTTTTCAGAACATGACGAAGTCAACATACTCTAAAAGGCGTCGCATCATCCAAGGAATCTGTTTAGCTTTCCTGCTGAGCATTCCTTTGCAGCTCGTCTGTTTCGATCTCGAACAAGAATGCCTGCGGGTCTACGGAAAAAACTTTGGTTTGGCCACCATGTTCTATCCACTTTTCTTGATTGTAGGCCTCCTGCTTTACGTGCTTTATCTTTCCATGAAAAAAGGGCGTATCTTCTGCTCCCACATGTGCCCAATGCACCTGTTTCTTGAAACGGTCAATAGCCCCAAGAACAAGGCTTCCGAACATCGGCAAATCAAGGTTTGGATTTGGGCCACGGCCGATTCGTTTCTTCTGATGGAAGTCATTCTCTCCTTTTTCCAGCCACTAGACCGCCAATTCCAATTGATGATTTCAGGAAATCTTCCCCTCATTGGGGTTTCGTTGGCCCTTTTTTCCGGGTTCATGATTCTTTTAGTGGGTTATCAGGAGAAATTTTGCAAGAAAAGCTGTCCCTATGCGCTTATGCAAATGCTGTTGCAGTCCGAAAAAACGCGAACCATGGAGTTTTCTAATCCGGAAAAAACCTGCACCAACTGCCACCGGTGCGATACCCTTTGTCCGTTCATCTTGCGGCCTCGCTTTGAAAGTAACTCGGTCGATTGCACCAACTGCAACCTCTGCCAAGAAGCCTGCACGGAAGAACTCGGTAGTGGAAATACACTTTTCCATCTGCTTGATCCAGAAACGAAATCGGCGGATTGATTTTAATCCAACACGAATGAGCAAAACCCTTCTTCGCATGGTCGTAGTCGTTAAGAGATAAGCAAATGAATGGAGGTTGTTTTGAAAAAGCGATTGATTATTATGTTGTTCTGCATGACTCAAGGGCTCGTTGCGGAAGATCTCTTGGCGAAAGACGGGACCCTTTTTAAAACGTGGTCATTATTTCCGCGGATCCTGTCCGCATGCTGATTGTTCACGATGGCGGCGGCTGCCAAGTTGAATATGCGGGTTTAATGCCAGATGCACTCTCCACCCAGCAACGGCAGATAGGATGAGAAGGCAATTGAGAGAGGTGTCCGGCCTCCATACGAGCTGTGATAAAATCACGCTCAACAAACAAAACCGCACTCAAGGTGCAAAAGGAGACCGGACATGAAACAACGTAATACAATCGGAATGGATATG
>JAJRRI010000085.1 GCA_024279685.1 Verrucomicrobiota bacterium
GCCTCGATATTGGGTATTGGAATCGGGGTATCCGCCCCGACTTATCAAGAGATATATGGCGGCGCATGGGATCACCATGCTCGCTCGGTGGAGCCTTAACTACCACATGTAGTATGGTGGTGAGTCAACCGGATAGGCATGGAACCGATCACCAAAAAGTGAAATGAGCAGGCCGTTGAGAAACGGCTACGGAAGGCTATTTTGTGTTTGACCGGAACCTATAATGAGTGACCCTTTTTCTTGACACTTTTTCAACGTTGTAAGAAAAGGGCATGCCCCAGACCGGAATTTCCACTACGGCGTCGAGCTGGATGAGGCAGTCGTCGGAAAGGCCTTCGCGCTCTGAACCGATCACCAGGGCGGGTTTTTTTTCGGGAAGGCATACTTGGCGAGTGGGGTTGGCCTGCGCGGTATGTTTCACGGCGGCGTCGGGCGGATTAATTTTGTGATCTCAGATGCAGGTTATGTTTTTTCCGTGATGCTTGGGCGGGCCTTTTAGATGGGCGCCGCCCTGAAGCTGTGCGTGAGAGGTTTCTACTCGTTGAGGAGCCTTTGTTGAATTTTCGAATAAGGCTTGCGACTCTTCCGGTTACGTCGCTATTGTTTTTTTTGATTTTAACGCGGTGTATCAGGAGAGATGGATTATGAAATGTTGGATGTTTATCGCAATCGTACTGAGCCTTCCATTCGGAAGCGTCTTGGCGCAGGAACAGGAGGTGACAAATGATACCGCTGTGGTTTTGTTCCATGGAAAGGAATTGTTTACGCTTTCGAAAATCTCCTCGGTTTCGGCGGAAGTCCGGGCGGAGACCTTACAGCGGCGTTTTAAACAGCAGGCAAAATCACCGCTGGTCAGTACCGAAAATTTTTCCGTGCACCATGACGATAACTTAGGGGTGAGTGTGATTATGTCGGGGCCAGAGCTTCTCTGCGCCGTTTGGGACACGGACGCAAAATACAATGACGTTCCGAGAGAGACTCTCGCTGAAAGTTGGCGCGATGAAATCAAAGCCATCATTGAACAATATCGCCGAGACCATACCTCGGATGCCTTGGTGAAAGATGCGGTTCTTGCCGGGATTACCACGTTGGTCTTTTTAACAATCTGGTTCGTGCTACGCCTGCTGTGCCGGAAGGAAACGAAGCTCATTGAGAAAAAGTTTGCCGGACAGAAAATGTTTAAATTTCTGGATGGCGACAGCGTGGTAACAATGAACGGAACTCTGATCAAATTCACCCGTGCGGTGGTAATGATTTGGGTCTTTGTGATCTATCTCAATCTCGTGCTCAGCTTTTTCCCTTGGACGTTCAACCTTTCAGCTAGGCTCTTCACAATGGTCAGCGAGCCTCTCGCTAACTTTGGCCACGACTTTGTTAAAAACCTACCCAACTTGTTTGCCTTATTTGTTATTGGAGGAATCGTCTGGTCGATCCTGCATGGACTGAAAAGTATTTCTACGCAGGTGGCGGAAGGCAAGGTTCGAATTAATGGCTTTTACCGGGATTGGGCTGATCCAACGTACCGGTTGGCCCGTATGGTGATTATTGGTTTTGCGCTCGTGGTGGCTTTCCCTTTCATTCCCGGCTCCAGCTCCCCCGCCTTTAAGGGGATCTCAATTTTTATGGGCGTGTTGCTGTCGTTGGGTTCCACTTCGGCCGTGGGGAATATTGTGGCCGGGCTCGTACTCACCTACATGCGCCCCTTCGTTTTCAACGACTTTGTTGAGATCAGTGGGTTGAGGGGAACCGTGGTGTCGCGCGGCACGTTTTCCACCCGCTTAAGAACGCCGACGAATGAGATTATTTCTATTCCGAACGCATCGGTCTCGACCAACCACATTGTTAACTTTAGCCGAATGACGAAGAAGGGGGGCGTAAATGTTGGCACCACGGTGACGATTGGCTACAATGAGCCTTGGCGCAAAATACATAAACTGTTGATCTCCTCCGCAGAAGGGGTGCCGGACGTGCTCGAAAACCCACCGCCCAAGGTGCTTCAACTTTCATTGGACGATTTTTACGTGACGTATAAGCTGATCGTAACGACGAAGCATCCGGAGCATCGCCTTACAATGCGATCGGCCCTCTATCAAAATATTCAGGACACCTTTGCCCAGGCGGGGGGCGAAATTATGTCGCCGCATTATCAAACGAACCGGAGCGACGAAGAGAGCACGATTCCCAAGCAACCTTAAAATCGCAACCTCCACGGCTCAAATTCTCTTTTTCCAACGGCTGTAATCAGGCATAAATACGCCATGAAATTTTGCGTTTTATTGCCGGGAAAAATTAAGCCGAACGTCTTGGCGGCTGCCCAGGGGGAGTACGTCAGTCGACTAAAGAGCTTTGGCGTCGAGGTGGTGGAATATCGCGATGAAAAAGTTTCATCGCGTACTCCGGAACAAATAAAGCAGGCCGAAGCGGAGCGTATTTTCAAAGGGCTGAAAGAGGGCGACTATCTGATTGCCTGTGATGAGCGCGGGAAAAAAATCCAGACGCAGGAGCTGGCCGAGTTGCTCCGCGCTTCGCGCCTCGGTGAATTTCCATTGGCCGGAAGGCGCCGGGTCGTGGTGGTGGTGGGCGGTGCGTTGGGCTTGGCGGAGTCGGTCCGGCAGCGGGCAGATGCGATATGGTCACTCTCTTCGCTGGTTATGGCGGGAGGTATTGCGCGCCTTGTTTTGCTTGAAGGTCTCTACCGCGCGTTTACTGTACTGGCCAATCATCCGTACCACAATGAATAGGGAAAGGTAAGACCGTGAAGTATTTTATATTTTTTTTATTGAGCGCAGGGCTGGCTTTGGGAGAAGGCATCCCAGAAGCCACAAATAAAGTCGTTGTGGTAAACTCTCTGGCGCAAACTAATGATCTTGAGGCGGCCGAAGCAGTAGAATCCATGACGGTTAAAGAAAATGAGGCGTCTACGAAAGAAACTCAGGTCGCGGAAGCGGAAGAGGTGGCTGAAATCGCCCGACAGGCCGAAGTTAGAGAGGAAGAACAGCCCGTTAAGAACGTCGATCCATGGGGGGCTTTTGCACCCCCTGCTGACAGCAAATTCGACTGGTTGCAGCTCACCTCGGGCGAATGGCTGAAGGGTGATTTTAAGGTGATGTATGATTTTACGGTGGAATTTGATAGTGACGAAATGGGGCTTCATACATTTGACTTCGATGATGTTAAACAAGTGCGAACCCGAGCCATGAAATCTGTGTTCCTTGAGGGGGAGAACGATCCGCGCGACACCTCCGTGCTGCGCGGGGTGCTGGTGATTGAGGGCGATCAGGTCACGTTGATCCGTAGCGAACACGAAGTAAGCATTCCGCGCGAAAAAGTGATCTCCATTGCGGGCGGAAAGCAACGTGAGCGAGATTATTGGTCGGGCATGGCATCGATCGGGCTTAATATGCGCGGCGGAAATACAGAAACCGTCGATGCGACGGTCATCGCGAACCTTAAACGGCGCACCGCCCAGACTCGCTTTAATACCGACTATTTGGCCAACTATAGTAAAACAAAAAAAGTGGATACCGCCGAAAATCAGCGTCTATCCGGCTACTTCGACTGGTTCTTTACTGGGCGTTTTTACTGGCAGGTGTTGGATCTGGAGTATTACCGGGATCCTTTTTCAAATATTGGCGGGCAGTACTCGGTCTCGACGGGAGTGGGATACGATCTCATGCGCACTTCACGGACCGAATGGACCATTAACACGGGATTGGGGCGTCAAACCTTACGATTTGAGTCGGTTCAACCGGGCGATTCGCCTTCGTCCGATTCGTTCTTTTTTACGGCCGGAACCAAGTTTGATTATGAATTGACGGACGATATTGATCTTCTTTACGACTATTCCATGCGTTTACTTAATACGGAGAATGGGGAGTATACGCACCATATGCTCGGCACCATTTCGTTTGACGTATTAGGCGATCTCGATCTTGATTTCTCGATCATCTGGGATCACATTTCAAAGCCCACGCCGCTTAACGCGGCGGGGATTATTACCACTCCTGAACAAGACGACTATCAATTGATCGTCAGCCTTGCCTACGATTTTTAGAGTACAACTCTATGAATATAAACAACGGGCTAAAAGAACAGAAGGTTTCGGCGGAGGCTTACGATGCTGAACTCTTGATGGACCACTTGCTTGAGGAGATGGAAAGGGGGCTTAACAGGGAGAGTAGTTCGCTGGCCATGATTCCCGCGCATGTGGGCACCGGAGGAGATGTTCCGTCCGATAAATCGGTGGCCGTAATTGATGCCGGAGGCACGAACCTACGGATTTGCCTCGCTCGGTTTGACGCTGAAAAAAAACTCCAAATTTCCCTCTTCAGCAAACAACCCATGCCCGGGCGCGACCATGAGCAAACCGCCGCTGAATTTTATGCGGTGCTTGCCGATGCGTTGGCCCCGCTGAAGGATGAATTCGATCAGATTGGTTTCTGCTTCTCGTATCCCGCCACGATCCTTCCGAATTTTGATGGGCGACTCTTGCATTGAACAAAAGAGATCAAAATTCCCGAGCTGATTGGAACGCATATTGGGGAGGGGCTTCTGGCGGTGCTGGAGGAGCGTGGAATAGGGGACAAGCAGATCGTTGTTTTGAACGATACCGTTGCCGTGCTACTGGCGGGTTTGGGTCAAGGCCAAGCCGTCAATGCATCGTCCTATATCAGCCTCATTCTCGGAACGGGCTCCCATTCGGCTTACGTTGAACACAACGAAAATATAGGAAAGTTGGAAGGGTATCTCGGGGAAGGCTCGCAAGAGATTAATGTGGAGGCGGGCGGGTTCGCCGTGTTTGAGCGCGGTCCATTTGACCTCCAGCTGGATGCTCGCAGTGAAACCCCGGGCGGCCATGTTTTTGAGAAAACCATCTCCGGAGTCTACATGGGAACATTGGCATTGGAGTTGTTGCAGGCCTTGGCGGCGGAAGGCGTATTTTCTACTTCTGGCGGTGGGGTTCTATCCGCTCTGAATCACCTTTCGACGATACACATCGATAATCTAGTGGCCGCAAATGGGCGCGCTCGGTTCGGAGTTCTTTACCGAGGCAGACCGTAAGATTATGAGAACCGTTTTCATGGCTGTGGTCGACCGTGCCGCCTTGCTGACCGCCGTAAACATTTCTGCAGGCGTAGTTAAAGGCGGTGAAGGGCGTGATCCTCAGCGACCCGTATGCGTCAATATTGATGGATCGACCTACTACAAAACCCATCAGATGACAGATAAGGTAGAGGCCTACTTGAGCGGAATACTCGGCAAGCGCGGGCTACACATCCGTTGCATCCAAGTGGATGATGCCCCGGTGGCCGGTGCCGCCATTGCTGCGCTTACTACGTTTTAAAATCGGCCCGTTACAGATTTTCAAAGGCTTGGATAAATCCATCAATGTCAGCTTGGGTGTGTGCGGCGGAGACAAAAGCCACTTCAAATCCACTGGGCGGGGTGTAGAAGCCGGCATCGAGCATATGGTGGAAATAACGCGCGTGGGCTTTCTGATCGCACGCTTTCGAGTCGTCTAAATTATGGACGGGAGCTGTGCGGAAAAAGGGCGTGAACATGCCGCCGTATTGGGCGCAGTGCAGATCGAGGTCCTTTTCAGTGGCCAGGCGATGGATGCCATCGGCTAGGCGTTTCCCCAGTGCTTCCATTTTGGGGTAGGGATTTTCGTCGCGGAGCAGTTCAAGAGTCTTCATTCCAGCCGCGACGGCGACGGGGTTTCCGCTGAGCGTACCGGCTTGATATACGGGGCCGAGCGGTGCGAGGTGGGACATAATTTTTGTGCTCCCGCCTAGCGCCCCAATCGGCATTCCACCGCCGATAATTTTTCCAAGGGTGGTCAGGTCGGGGGTGATTCCTGTTAGATTCCCATACGTGGTTGGCCCGAGGCGAAACCCGTTAATTACTTCGTCGAAAATGAGTAGAGTGCCGCTGTCGGCCGTAGCCGCGCGGAGGCCTTCGAGGAATCCTGCGACGGGTTTGACCAGCCCCATATTCCCGGCCATAGGTTCGACGATGACGGCCGCAATTTCATCCCCGTTGGCCTTGAGGATTTCCTGTACCGCGGCGAGGTCATTATACGGCGCAACGAATACTTCCTCGGTGGCGCTGGGGGATACCCCTGCGGAAGAGGAGATGCCTCCGGTGAGCAGTCCGCTACCCGAAGCGACGAGCAGGTAATCACTATGACCGTGGTAACAGCCCTCGAATTTGAGAATTTTGCGTCGGCCGGTATAGCCACGCGCCAACCGAATGGCCGTCATAACCGCCTCGGTTCCAGAGCTAACCAATCGGCTCATCTCAATGCTCGGAACCAGCGTGTTAAGCAATTCAGCGAACTGGGTTTCTTGGGCTGTATTGGCTCCAAAGGTGAGTCCGTCCGCAGCGGTTTTGGCAACGACTTCGACAATCTCCTCGCGGGCATGGCCGAGAATAAGCGGTCCCCAGGATCCGCAGAAATCGATGAGTTCCGTGCCGTCTTCCGTCTGTACCGTTGCGCCTTTCCCGGACTTAAAATAAACCGGCGTACCGCCCACTCCGTTAAAGGCCCGTACCGGACTATTCACGCCTCCGGGAATCACTTTTTGTGCCCGCTCGAACCACTGTTTTGAATTCATCATTTCACCTCGAATCATTTTAACCACCCGCTTCGCTAGAGAACACAGAGGCTGGGGTCGGTTTCTTCTCTGTGTTCCTCAGAGCCCTCTGTGGTAAATTTTATTGTGACTGTGCCGCTCCAAGTTTTTCGTGGTCTAACATGGGGCATGAACTCCGTCTCATTTTGAACTCGTGAAATTTTTCGGATTGGGGGAATAATAGCGACTCTTTTTTTGAACTAAATGAGGTTAGGACGATGCTAGATATTCGATTTATCCGTGAAAACACCGCGGCCGTAAAGACGGCAATGATAAACCGCAATGCTGAGGTGGATGTGGAGGCGCTCCTGGTCCTCGACCGCCGCCGGCGCACGCTGGTTTCTGAAGTGGAAGAGTTGAAGGCGGATCGAAATAAAATTTCGAAGAGCATTGGCCTGATGATTAAGGAAGGTAAGGATCCCGAAACGATCAAGACGCAGGTTCGCAAGATGGGGGATCGAATTTCCGAGCTCGACGAAGAACTACGCGAGGTCGTAGCCCAACTGCGCGAAGCGCTGCTTTATAGCCCCAATATGCCTTCCGAAACCACTCCGATCGGAAAAGATGAAAACGACAATCCGGTCGTCCGCTCGTGGGGCAAAAAGGTGGAACTTGATTTTGAACCGGTTGCTCATTGGGATCTGGGAGCATCGCTTAATCTGTTTGATTTGGAGCGTGGGGCAAAGATTGCCGGCTCCGGCTTCCCGCTATTCATCGGCCGAGGGGCCAAACTTGAACGGGCGCTGATCCAGTTCATGCTCGATCTGCATACCGAAGAGCATGGCTACACTGAAATTGCACCCCCGTTTATGTGCAATGACACCGCCATGACCGGCACCGGCCAGCTCCCCAAGTTTGCGGAAGACATGTATGCCGTTCCGATCGATGGGCTTTACCTGATCCCTACCGCCGAGGTCCCCGTCACCAATATGTATGGGGACGAGATTCTGAAAGAGCTCCCGATTTATCACACCGCCTATACGCCCTGCTTTCGCCGCGAGGCTGGATCGGCAGGTAAGGATACGCGAGGGCTGTTGCGCGTTCATCAGTTCGACAAGGTGGAAATGGTCAAATTTACCACCCCCGAAACCTCCGCCGAGGAGCACGAAAAGTTGACGCTTGATGCGGAGCGGGTTTTACAAAAGCTCGGCCTACATTACCGCGTGATCGAGTTATGTACCGGCGATCTCGGCTTCAGCGCCGCCAAGTGCTACGACATCGAACTTTGGGCTCCCGCGCAAGACAAGTGGCTGGAGGTCTCATCGTGTAGTAATTTTAACGACTACCAAGCCCGCCGCGCCAATATTCGCTATCGTAATGAAGATGGAAAAACGGCTTTTATTCACACCATCAATGGCTCCGGAGTCGCGCTCCCGCGCCTTGTGATTGCCATCATGGAAAACAATCAAAATTCCGACGGCAGCATCGACCTCCCCGAAGCCCTCTGGCCCTACATGGGTGGCCTGCAGAAACTGGCGTAGGATGCATTAACCGCAGAACACGCAGAATTGCGCGGAATATTTTTGCGGTTCGGGTTTCTGCGTAGTTCAGCGTGTTCTGCGGTTCGTATTTTTCGCTATTTTCGCGAAAGACCCTTTATTTAGAGGGCTACTTGAGCAGAGTGGCGGGGGTGTCGACTTGCAGAAAGTTGGTGCGGGCGGAGTAGATGTGCCCGCCGCCGATGAAGACAATTAGATCTTCGAAATCAATATGACCTTCATCGAGTAAGCTCTTTAGGCAGGTTTTTACAAGGCTTTCGGTGGTCTGGGGGATTTCCACTTGCTTTGCATGCACCCCATAACTGAGGGACAGCTCGCGGACGGTGCGTGCACGATCGGAAAGGGCGAAGATCGGGGTGCTTCCACGATAGGAGGCACAGATTTGTGCCGTGTCTCCAGACTTGGTGCTAGTGATAATCGCTTTGGCCGGAATCGATAGGGCTATGGATACGGCGGCTTTGGCGAGATGGTTGCGCGGCATGAGTTTTTCTTCTTGTTGGAAGACCGGAAGTTTATAATTGGTGCTCGTTTTATGCGCTTCGACGTTGCGGGCGATGTCGGCCATGGTTTGGACGGCTTCGACCGGATATTTTCCGTAGGCGGTTTCTCCGCTGAGCATGACGGCGTCGGTGCCGTCGTAAATGGCATTAGCGACGTCCGAAACTTCGGCGCGGGTGGGGCGCGGGTTATCAATCATCGTGTGCAGCATTTGAGTGGCGGTAATGACGGGTTTGATGCGTCGAATGCAGGTGCGAATAATTTGCTTTTGGATGACGGGAACTTCTTCGGCGGGGATTTCGACGCCGAGATCACCGCGCGCGACCATGATGCTGTGAGCCACGTCTAGGATCGTATCGATGGTGTCGACCCCCGCGCGATTTTCGATCTTGGCGATAATCTTGATGGGGCTTTTACGCATGTCGAGAATGCTTTGAACGGCCATAACATCGTCGCGGCTACGGACAAAGGAGTGAGCGATGAATTCAACGTTGGAGCGGGTGGCCCAGTCGATGAAGTCGGCGTCCTTTTCGGTGAGAGCGGGCATATTGAGCTGGATGCGGGGTACGTTGACACTCTTGTAGTTTTTAATGGTGCCGTCATTAGCGACGGTGCAGCGGAGTTCGGTTTCAGTTTTTCCGGTTACGGAAAGTTCGATTTCACCATCGTCAATGAGGATAGAACTGCCGACGGGCACCTCTTCGACAAACCCCTCATAGTTGACTTGGAATCCCCGTTCCGGCAGGTGATTGGAGGCGATGGTGATGGTGTCGCCGGTTTTTAGATCGAGCGGTTCAGTGATTTCGCAGATACGAACTTCAGGGCCTTTCGTATCAATCAAAATACCGATTCGGTCGGAGACGGTGCGGATGTTCGCGATAATGATATCGGCCTCTTCGGTACTAATATGCGCGGTATTCAGCCGTGCGACGTTCATGCCGCTATCGATGAGGCTTTTGATAAATTTGGGATCACATTTTTGGCTCGAAATGGTGCAAATGATTTTAGTTTGTTTGCTGTGCATAGAAAGTCCTTCGTTCAGGGAATTAATAGTGAGGCGGGCGTTCGTTTCCGGAAATGGGTTCCGATCCGCCGAGTTCGTTCATTTTTTGCTCAAAGGCCTCGATGCGGCGCTGCAAGCGGGCGATATCTTGCTGCTGGCGAAAGATTTCTTTGTTCAGCGTGCCGATGGTTTTATCCTGCAAGGCCGATAGAGTTTCGAGTTGGATGATTCGTTCTTCCATAAGAGGAGGAGGATAGCAGATCGGTGGGGATAAAAGGGAATGGTTTCGGCTAATTTTGCACTCGCCCGCTCGAAACTACAGAATTTACTAAGAAAACAGTGAGGGCGGGATCGCGTCCGTTCGTTTGATTTCTATTGTCTTCGATTCAAAGGAGGAGTAAACCTCTTCTTTTTACGGGGGTCATAATGAGCAAAGAAAAGTCCGAGCATAAACAAGAAAATCCACTGATCAGCATTGGGGTTAATGTGATTATCCCTGTGGTAATTTTAACCTTTCTGAGTAAAGAAAAATACCTCGGTCCGGTTTGGGCGCTGGTGGTGGGGTTGCTCTTTCCGATTGGCTACGGGTTGCGAACGCTCATTCGAGATCGGAAGGCGGACTTCATGTCGATCATTGGTATTATCAGTGTCACGCTGACCGGCGTATTCGGAATTCTCAAGTTGCCGCCCGAATATATTGCGATCAAAGAAGCCGCCATTCCGCTTTTGATCGGCCTCGCCATCATCGGCTCCTTAAAGACCCCGTTCCCGCTCATTAAAAAAATCATGATGACCGAGGCGCTTTTCGATGTGGAGCGGCTGACCCGTGCGTTGAAGGAAAAGGGGAATGAAGTTGTTTTTGAACAGCGACTCGTCGGCTTAACCTGGGGTTTTGCCTCCTCCATGTTCCTCTCTTCCGGCCTCAATTATGCCCTCGCCAAGATCATGCTGAAAAGCGAACCCGGTTCGGAGGCCTTTATCGCCGAGCTGGGAAAAATGACCGGTCTCAGTCATATCGTGATCTTGATTCCCTGCATGGCCGTCATGATTTGGGTGATGAATAAACTATTCAATACCCTAACTGAACTCACCGGCCTCCCGCTCGACGACCTACTCGCCGCGCGCCACAGAAAAGAAGAGCCTACATCCGCTTCGGTAGAAGAAGGCTAGGGGAAAGAATCGCTTCCGCGAGGGAAAAAAAAGAGCCTGCGTTAAGCAGGCTCTTGAAATCAACACTCTTAGAAAAAGAGTGGCGAGAGTGACGAGACTCGAACTCGCAACC